>JANMKA010000188.1:0-36365 GCA_031371765.1 Blastocatellia bacterium | reverse complement strand
CATTGCCATCGTGCGCGGCACACAGCACGAGGGCGAAGCAAGACGCTTTTATGAATTTGTGACTACGTCAGAAGCGTTGGTGTTGGCGGCGAAAAAGTACTATCGCATGCCAGTGCGCAACGATATCGATCGCGGCCAACTCCCGGCGTGGATGAACGAAAAAGTCAACGCGCTGCCGCTCGACTGGAATGTTTTGCGCAAACAAAGCGGCGAATGGCTGCGCTATTGGGATACTGAAATTCGCGACCACAACAAACAATGATGACAGGCAATAATCCGCAGATTACGCGTATTACACCGATTAGTAATTGAAGCGACGATGACGCGGACTGATTTCTCTAACCAAATCTGCCTAATCTGCGTAATCTCTGGATGTTTCCTATATGCCGTTACTCTCTCTAAAGGGTATTTCTAAAAGCTACGACGCCACGCCGGCAGTCGCGGACATCTCGCTTGATGTCGAGCGCGGCGAGTTTTTCGGCCTGCTTGGTCCATCCGGCTGTGGCAAGACAACCACGCTGCGCATGATCGCGGGCCTGGAGAAACCCGACACCGGGACAATTGAGTTTGCTGGTCGCGACATCACCAATTTGCCGGCTGAACGTCGCGGCTTTGGTATGGTCTTTCAAAACTACGCGCTCTTCCCTCACCTCAATGTCGCTGACAATGTCGCTTTTGGCTTGCGCGCGCGCCATCGGCCGAGCGCCGAAATCAAGGAGCGCGTCAAGAGTGCGCTGGAACTGGTGCAACTCCCCGGTTACGAAAAAAGGCGCGTCGATGAATTGTCTGGCGGCCAGCAACAACGCGTCGCGATCGCCCGCGCGATTGCGATCGAACCGGCGCTCCTGCTTTTTGACGAACCACTTTCAAATCTCGATGTCACTTTGCGCGAAGAAACGCGTGGCGAGTTGCGCGAGCTGGTGGTGCGGTTGGGCCTGACCGCGGTTTACGTGACGCACGATCAGGAAGAAGCTTTTGCGCTTTGTGATCGCATCAGCGTGATGGTAGGCGGACGATTGCTGCAAACGGGAGCACCCCGCGCGCTTTACGAGCAGCCGGCGAAACTTGCGGTGGCGCGCTTTCTGGGAAGAAACAATCTAATCGAGGTGCTGCGACTGAGCTCGAGTAACGAGGGCACCGGCGAGTTCAAAACTTTGCAAGGTGGCCACACGCTTCGAGTTCCGCTTCAGCGGGGGGAGTTAGCGCCGCTGAACAAACCAACCACGCTCGCGATTCGACCTGAGCATGTTGTGCTCAAGCAAGCGGCGGATGGGTCAGAGAACACTATTCCGGCAGAAGTGCGCGAGATCAACTTTGCTGGTGCGACTTCGACCGTAAAGCTGGATGCCGGAGGCTTGCCGTTGGAAGCGCTGGTGCTCCAGCCAAATGCTTTTGCAGTTGGCACTCGCTGCGCGACCATGTTGCCGGCCGAGCATATTTCGCTGCTCAAAGAATGAACCTAATGCGAACCCAACTGGCGCCACAAGCGACGTTTGTTAACACGGCTTCGCCGTCTGATGTGCGGAAGGTCTGTGACCTTCCGTCCCGGTCCTAAAGTGTTTTTGGGGCTATGCCCCACTCGTGGGCATGGCCCAAATGAGCAAGCATCCCGCAACGGTGGGGCAGAGCCGCCACCGCACATCAGACGGCATAGCCGCGACGAGCTCGCGCGGTGGCGGCTCCGCCAATTCGTCTCGGCTGCCCAATCTCATCCTGTTTCTCATCGTTGCCATCGTTCTGCTCTACGGTGTTATTTATCCCAATCTTCACGTCGTCCTGCAATCGTTACAACGGGAAGGCATTTGGTCGCTGCTAAACTATCGCGAGATCTTCGCGCAGCGCATTGTCCTCACAGCGATCCTCTCGAGCGTTTTGATTTCTGTTTTGACGGTGGTGTTTTGCGCGGCCATCGGAATACCGCTGGCCTTTCTTTTTGAGCGCTTTACGTTCCCTGCCCGTCGCTTGTTTGCCACGCTCGCCGCGCTGCCGCTCGTGTTGCCGCCGCTGGTGGGCACAGTCGCGTTTATTTTTCTTTGCGGCGAGTCGGGCATTCTGGCGCGTTTGGCCCAGTCACTATTTCACCTGGAACGCGCGCCCTGGTCGCTGCGTGGCTGGCCGGCATTGCTGCTGTTTCATGCCTACACGATGTACCCGTTTTTTTATGTACTGACTGGTGCGGGGTTGAGCCGCATTGATGCGGCATTAGCCGAAGCAGCGAAAAGCCTGGGTGCAACCAGAACGCGCGTATTGACGCGAATCGTTTTGCCGCAACTAACACCGTCGTTGCTGGCGGCGGCGTTGCTCACTTTTATGACTTCAATGGCTTCGTTCAGCGCACCCTTACTTTTTGGCGGCGGAGTCCGCATGCTCACGCTGGAGATCTACACGGCGCGCCAGCGCGGCGATTTGACACTGGCCTTAACGGAAACTGTTGTTCTCGCCGTGATCTCGCTGAGCGCGCTGGTCTTCTTTCAACGATACGAGGGAACGCGCCGCTTTGCGGCGGCCGCAATGAAAGGCGCCGCAAAAACTCGCCGCAGCATCGCGACCGGTCCCACGCGCGTGGTTGCTATCGCGTTTGGCGTTTTGTTTTCCGTGTTGCTGGTGCTGCCGGTTTTGACGCTGGTCGTCGTAAGTTTCGCGCGCGAAGGCAGTTGGACTACGCAAACCCTGCCGGCATCGTACACGCTGGCTAATTACGCCAGGATTTTTTCTGACACTGCGGCGCGCGAAGTTTTTCTGAACAGCCTGTCGATGTCGGCGATTGCGGCCGTGGCGGCGTTGCTTTGGAGCTTTTGTGTCGCCACACTGCTGGTTAAGAAGCGCCGGCGCGTATGGCATCGGATACTCTCGTGGTTAATACTCGTCCCCTGGGCGTTGCCGGGAACCGTAGTCGCCGTTTCGGTCGCCGAAGCTTATGGCAAACCTTCCGCACTGCTGGGCTCTTTCATTCTCGTCGGCACCTTTTGGATTCTGCCGGTCGTTTACTTTCTGCGCTTCATGCCACTGGTAGTGCGCGCGGTGCAAGCAAGCATGGAGCAAATTGATGAAGCGCTCGACCAGGCGGGTCGCAGTTTGGGCGCGCGTTGGCGGCAAAGATTTTTCCGCATCACGCTGCCGCTGGTCTGGCCCGGGGCAGTGGCTGGGACCTTGCTGGCTTTTGTAATCGCGCTAGGTGAATATGTGGCTTCGGTGTTGGTGTTCGTGCCGAGTAACCGGCCCGTCTCGATAGCGATAGCATCGGAGTTGCGCGATTTCAATTTGGGTGCGGCGGCTGCTTACGGGGTAGTGCTGATGGCGATCATCGCCGTCAGCATGATGGTAGCGGGAAGATTAGAGCGCTTAAGATCGTGAGGAATACAGCCGCAGAGAAAATGGGTTTTGAAGGTAGGTAATTTGGCTTTCGCTCCAGCGGAGCGAGATGTTTATAGACTCCGACGCACACCCAAGAAGATCTCGCTCCGGTAGGAGCGAAACGCGGCACCGGGACGAACGCCCTCGGCGAGCAAAAGCGGTTACGCTCCTCCGGAGCTGAGGAGCAAAAGCGGAATCATCAAGCTATAAACATCTCGCCCCGCTGGGGCGAAAAAACAATCGATGCTCGGTGCATTTCCATCGAATTCGCGTATGACAAAACTTTTCAAACGATACCGACAGCTTAGTTCACTTTTTATTATCGTCATTCTGTCGCTTGGAGCCATTGGTGCAACGCGAGCACAGGAACCTGTCGCCTCGCCGACGCCACTAACTCCGGCAGCTCGCAAGGCCGAGTTGCACCAGGCCCTGATCGATCTCACAAATCCTTTTACGGTCATGTGCGTCGCGGCGCACCCGGATGATGAAGATGGCACCACGCTGACGATGCTGCGCCGCAAGTTTGGTGTCCACACAGTTAGTTTGTTTTCTACCTACGGCGAAGGCGGCCAGAATGCCGTTGGCCCGGAGCTTTATGAAGAGTTAGGCGTGATTCGCGCGCGCGAAACGATGGCGGCGGCGCGCCTTCAGGGTTCCGAGCCATACTTTCTGGGGCTCAAGGATTTTGGCTTTTCGAAATCAGCCGACGAGGCTTTTCGCGTTTGGGGACACGAGGAAGCGTTGCGTCGCATGGTGTTAAAGATTCGTGAGCTGCGGCCCGATGTGATCGTTACCAATCACGACACAACCAGCGGGCACGGCCACCATCAGGCGACCGGACGTTTGATCCTGGAAGCGTTCGACGCGGCCGCCGATGCGAAACGATTTCCCGAACAACTGGGACAAGTGAAGCCATGGCAGGCGCAGAGACTTTTTGCGCGCTTGTTCGGCGGAGCCAAACCCAACCCGACGGACAAAGTTGTGGCCATCGATCCGAACGAAGTTGATCCGGTGCGCAACAGCTCGTTTGCGGAACAAGCGTTGGACGCATTGCAGGAACACGCGACGCAAGGTCCCTGGCCCATGACGATTGAAGACTTAATGCGGATGCGTGGCGGCAGTGGCGACAAATTGCCGTTGATTCGTTACCAACTGGTACGTGAAGCGCCAAATGCCCCGGCCCTGCAAACTGATTCGACACCACTGCTCTCAGGTTTGAAAGTCGCTGAATCACTCGTCTACCACATCACGCCGTTTAAAACTCAGGACGCGACCTTGACTGACTTTCTGGACCAGCCGGTCGTTGTACTCGAGAGTTTGATCGAATGGCGCAAGAGTAATCCGGGCGTCGAGGCCAGCTCTCCAGACCAGCAACGCGCGCAAATGATGAAGGCGCGTTTCGACCGGGCGCTCGCCATGGCCGCAAATATTTCGCTGCGGCTGACAGTGGATGATGATTTGTTAATCCGGGGAAACAAAACCACCTTCACCCTGAATTTGGAAAACAGCGGCGACCGCTCGATAGGAATCGACCAGATATCATTCACCGGTTGGGGACAAACTCAGCAGGTAAAGATCGCGGATCAGTTGCTGCCGGACACGGAAGCCGCGGGCACGGTCGAGATGGTTACGCCCAGCGGCGCAAAGCTGACAGTTCCCAGCGCCAGACACCTGTACGACGGACTTCTGTTTGGCAACAATTTTGTAGTAACCGCGGAAGTTGAAATCGATGGTGTTCACTTTTCTTTAAGCAGCACAGAACATTTTGAAGTGGTGCCGGCAATTGAGGTTCTCAGTGTGTTGCCGTTCCCTTGTGTGCGCACCGAAGAGATGTTGGGCCGGTGCGAGAGCTTCGAGGTAAAACTCGTCAACCACTTGTTGACTCCGTTTCGAGGCACAACGCGAGTTGAAGTTCCAGGCCTTAAAGGCAATGTAGTTACTGCCGAGCTTCCCCTGGTGATGGCGCCCGGTGAGACGCGCGCTGAAAAAGTAACGGCGAAAAATCCTCTCCCCGATCGCAGAACGCTGCCCGGCCTGCGCCACTCGGGCTCTGTTCACATTTCGATCATTGGGGCGGACAAGGCTGCAATTACTGAAGCAACCGTCCCTGTCGTTTATAGCAACGCGCACGTAGCGGCAGGCTTGCAAGTCGGATATGTGCCGAGCTTTGATCAAACTATCGAACGATCGTTGGCGGCACTTGGAGTATCTGCTAAACCCATAGCGGCGGAGGAAATCAAGAGTGCCGACCTTTCGTCTTACACGACAATCATCATCGACAATCGCGGCTACGAGGCGCATCCGGAGTTGATTGCTGCGAATGCAAAGCTGCTTGAGTTCGTGAACAGTGGCGGCACGCTGATCGTTTTCTATCACAAGTCGAATGAGTGGAACCCCGATCCAAAACGAAATCGCCCTCAGTTAGCGCCGTATCCAATCCTGCTGGGTGATGACCGAGTCACGGACGAAACCGCGCCGGTAAAGTTTCTGCAACCGGCTCATCCGCTGCTTAACTATCCCAACAAGATCAGGCTGAGTGACTTTGATAATTGGATTCAGGAGCGCGGACTTTACTATCCGAAGGAATGGGACAGTCATTACGCCGCGTTGTTTTCCATGAACGACCCAGGTGAGAAACCGTTAACCGGCGGTTTGCTGGTGGCGAAATATGGCAAGGGAAACTACATCTACACGAGCATGGTTTGGTACCGGCAATTGCGCGCCGGGGTGCCGGGTGGCTACCGGATGTTTGCGAATATGATTAGCTACGGCGCCAGATAGCAGGGGACGAGAATCATTTATCATTCATCATTTGCCATTTCTCATTTGTCATTTCGAAGAGAACGTGAATCGAATGGTTTTGGGAAAAACGGAGTCCCGGAAAAAGAGAATGCGGTCAGGAGTATCTCGCTCCTAACCGCAGGCAAATGACAAATGACCGATGTCAAATGATTAACGAAAAATTTCTTTGGTTTTCAGCTCACGAGGTTAGGCTTGCTCTAAGCTGGATTCGCCTTCCAGCTTCACGCGCGCACGCTCGAGAAAAGTTTTGATCATCTCGCCAACGCGCTTTTGCATTTCCGAACTGATAGCGCCTTCACCTACCAGCGCTGCAAAGCGATGCAAGTCGCGCGCATGCGACCGGCGCAGCTCAACATGCTGCGAAACTTTGATCAGGACGTTGTGGCCGCGCACTTCAAAGTTCGCGGCGTAACGCAAATAGTTCTTCATTTCTGAACCAGCCGGCGACCATTCCAGCCGCTCAGGCCGGTCTTCCGTCTTGCGCACCGCAAAACTTGCCTGCACCGAACCAATCACCGGCACCTCGGCGCGCACGATCCAGCGCGCAATGCCGCCGCTCTCTTTGCGAATGCCTTCAATGCCGGGCATCAGGTCGGCAAAGTTTTTGAAGTCGCCAAAAAACTCCCGCGCTCGCTCGAGCGTGGTTTTGAGTTCCAACTGTCCTGTGTACGAAGCTTTAATACGAAACATTTCCTGGTCCTTATTCGTGTTCTCAATTTTACGATGCGGCGCTGCCTGGCTTTGTTGCTCGACAACAAAGCTATCTTTAAGTTACACGATTGGGCAGGGATCGTAAACAAGCAATTTCTGCCACGTTTCTGCTGAAAGGGTTTCGAAATGAATACCGACGACCGTTGTCCGCGCTGTGGCGAAGGGCGAATGAAGAGTTGGCATGAGCTTGCGGAGGAGGAACGCGAAGTAGTCAAACGGTTGCCGGCTTCCGCAGCGGATGACGCCGCCGAGCGCCGGCGACTAAATCGATGGTGTACCCGCTGCTGGCACGAATCGCGTACTGACGAGACTGTGGCGTAAAGTCTAAGCTGCCGTAATTCGCTTGTATGCTGCGCGAATCGCGGCCATGCGCGCCTGCAAAGTCTCGTGCAGCGCCGCCGCGGTCTTGAACTTGAGTTTGGTGGCAATCTCCGCCGATTCTGAATGATCGCTGGAAGGCAAACTTGCAACCTTACCGGCAATCAACCGCAGATCATGGTCGATGGCCCGAAGTAATTCATAACCTTCGCTGAGCACCTCGTAGTCGTCAGTTTCCAAAGAGCCCGCTCGCTCGAGTCGTTCTAGAGTTGAAGCGGTCGAACGATCCTCACCTTCATCCGAAATATCATCGCGCAGTTGCAAATAACGAACTGCGAAATAAACATCAAGCATGCCGCCAGCCCCATACTTAATATCGATAGCGTCCGCTCGGCGGCGCTTGGTCTTTTCTTTCTCAAGCCGCTCGCGAATGTGCCGGGCTTCGCGTTGCAACGCGGTCACCTCCAGCGCCGTTGCGCGTTCGTGAACGGCGTGCCGCGCATGAGTTTCAATCATCCGGCCGAGTTCCAAATCGCCGGCAACCGCGCGGAGTTTGACGTATGCCAGCCATTCCCAAACGGCGCTGCGCTGCTTTAGATATTCCAGAAAGCTTTCGGAACTGGAGACCAGTGGCCCATTCTTGCCATCCGGACGCAACCGCAAATCAACTCGATACAAATAGCCTTCGCGCGTGACGCTTGAGAGTGCCGCTATCATTAACTCGCAAAGGCGGGCGTAAGCTTCGTCGCGAGTCAACGAACTAATTGGTGAACCAACCAGCGAATCATAGAGAATGATGAGGTCGAGGTCGGACGCATAATCAACCCCACCACTTGCGAGCCGGCCAAGCGCCAACACCGCTATGCGCGGACCCGCGTCAACACGGCCAAAGCGACGGCCCAGCTCACGCCTGGCAATCAGGTAAGCAACGTTTATACTGGCGATGGCCAGTTCGGTCTGTTGCTGATTCGACTCCGCGATTGAAATCTCACCGGCCGCGTCCTGCGCCCCAATTTCAATTAACAGTTTGGCCCACTCGCGCCGGAACGCCGACAATTCCGCGGCAAAAGTCTTTTCCGCGTCGACGCAAGCTCGCAACTGCGCGCGATAATCTCGTTGCTGCAATTTGCGGACGGGCCTGCTCAAGACAACAAGCAGAGCAGGATTAGCGGCAACCATTTCGCCGAACATTTCGGACGCTCCGCAAAGGCGGACCAAAGCCAGCAACCCCTCGCGCGAAAATTCAATCTCGTCTTCAGCCTTTGTGAGTGAGGCAGCGACTCGAGCCGTCAACGCCAGCGCGCGCTTCGGATTCGCCGACTGCAGCGCCGTGTCAGTCAATAACTGCGTTAGCGTTTCGGTATCCCGGGAAGGGGCCGCTTGTTTATTGAGGTGTGCGGCGAACACTGCTGCGGCGTGCTGAATAACCTTGGCTTCACGAGCAGTCGCGTTTCCATCCGGTACAAAAACCGAAGGACTTGCGGGAGGTTCGACGCTTTCGGCAAAGACGCGATCATAGGCGCGCCGCACGTTCGTGGTGTGCAGTTCGAGCGCGCGATTGAAAAGCCCCAGCGCCAGGGGCTCCGCAAATCCCATTCGTCTGGCGACCAGACTTCGGTGCTCATCGCTCTCAGGAACTGTGTGGGTTTGCAGACCGTGCTCCATCTGCAGGCGATGCTCCAGTACCCGCAGAAATTCATAGCCTTTCGACAACTGCGTGCGTTCCTGCTCCGAGATCAGATCCCGGTCGGCCAAGCGGCCGAGACTTATCAAGGTGTGTGCGCCGCGCAGCCACTCGTCCAGTCGACCGTGGGCCAACTGCAGGGCCTGGGCAATGAATTCGATTTCGCGAATTCCGCCGCGTTGCAGTTTCACGTTGAAGCCGGCCGTGCTGCGCTCGACCTGACGATCTATTTTTTGTTTGGCCAATCTGACACTGGCCAGCGCGTCTGTTACCGAAACATTAGGGCGATAAATATATTTTTGGACTGCGCCGGCGAACTGTGAAAACAACTGAGGCGAGCCCGCCGCGGCGCGACTGCGAATCAAAGCCTGGCGCTCCCATGCCTGTGCTGTCTTGTCATAATACTTCAGCGTTTCAGCAAGCGACGATGCCAGCGCGCCGTCGCGGCCATGCGGTCGCAAACGCAAGTCAACGCGATATGCCGGCGATTCGCCGGCAGGCTGTCCCACCAACTTACTGATTGCTTCCGCCAACTTGATGAAGTATTCGCGATTGGTAACTTTGTCGCGTTCACTCGAACCAGCGGTCATGCCGTCGTCTGAATAGATGAAAACAAGGTCAATGTCGGAAGCATAATTCAGCTCGCGCGAGCCAAGTTTTCCCAGCGCCAGCACGCAAAACTCGGCTGTGGCGATGCGGCCATGCGAGTCGTCGCAAAGTGGCGCACCGTATTTGTTGTCGAGCGCTTGCCGCGCCAGGCTTAGTGCGTAATCCAGAATTGCGTCGGCCAGATTGGAAAGCTCTTCGGTTGTTTCAACGATAGTGTGGGCGCGCCGGACGTCATGCAAATAGATGCGCAACAGTTCGCGACGACGAAAGCGCGCAAACAGAACCGCGGGGGTTAAAGATGAATTCGTCAGTGCAAAGCGGGCGAGGGATTCTCGCAGCTGTTCGGCGGTGCGAACGCGAGTGTCAGCGCGTTCGCGCGCGAGCCAGGGAATGTAATCCGGATTCTGTTCCAGCGTAGTCGCCAACAGCGGGCTGTAGGCGGCCAGGGCGAGTGCATCTGAAAGCAAGCCAGTTTCTTTAACCAGCTTCTGGTGCGTTCGCGGTCGCTCGTTTATTAAATTTTCGAGAAACCGCCGCGCACTCTGCGGATCAGGAAGATCACGAATCAGTGATTCAATCTCTGCGTTGGGAGTCACCGAGGCATTGTACGCGGGGTGTGAGGGCCCGTCACTTCACATCACTATTGCCAAGAAACGCTGAAAGGAATATTCTTTGACGCACCCAGAGTCCAACGCTTTTTTAATCAAGCAATTCGGGAACCCCCAAAGTTGATTCATCTGCCCAGGAATGGGACATCTACCATAAGTTGCTAGGAGGCGAAAATGAGACGTTCGTTTCTTGTAATTCTCGTTCTTTGCATGACGGCATTCTTTATCGCACCGCCGGCCGCAGCGCAGTTCAAGATACCTAAGCTCCCGAAACCAAAACCGCAACCGACGCCAACGGAAACTACGCAGCCGACACCAACGCAATCGGAACCGGCGCAGCCCGCCGCACCCAGCAGCACGACGAGCCAGGCGCAAGGCGGATCCGACGAGCCAAGTCTCCAGTACGACACGCTCCAAGTGACTGCCTGGACTAACAACTCCTACAAGGGGAACTTTGACGTGTGGAGTTGGGTCCCGAATTTTAAGTTCCGCGTCAACGGTCCCATTGCGAGCGGCAGCCAACTTTACGTGGAAGTCCAGCAGCCCGGCGGGGCGGCGCCGTGGCTTTCGTTTGACTGCGACACCGGCGAAACGCAGCAGGGCTACTGGTGGAAGACCGAGTGCGGCGGTCGTCCAGTCGAAGACAAGAGCATCCTGCCGGTGGGTCCGGTCAACTTTGCTATCAAGTTGCGCAACGAGTTGGCCGGCACCAGCACGACGCTCTTCACCGGCAAGTTTAAGGTCGCCAAGACCCACTCTGGCGAAGTCGGCCCGAAGGCAGCCCAGAGGTTTGTCTACTACGTCGATCAGGACTGGAACCTGCCGATCGGCTATGTTTGGTACGAGCCGAACAGCGTGTACGGGTGGGACTACCCAGACTTCCACCTTGGGTTCTGGGTGCGCGGCGACGCGTATAAGTTCGAACCGCACCTCTTCTACCAGGGCAAGGAAGTCGGGCGGATGTTCATGGACGGCATGCAGGTCGGCGCGGCCAGTTGCGGCTCGGTGGTTGACCTTCAAACAACGATATCCCCGGCCAATACTTTTCCGCAGCAAGCGAAGTGGTCACGCGTCGAGTGCAGCTTTCCCATCGTGAAGCAATGGGACAGGACAAATGGTGGGCAGGGCCAGCCCAACACGAACGAGATGTTCAAGATGGCGTCGAACCCCGGCGAATACGAGTTCAAGTTACTTTGGAACAACAAGCTGGCGCGTTCGATCAAGTTTACGGTGGGACCGAACGGCAAGCTTAATAATGGCATTGCCTCAGCGAATAAGCTGGGCATCGATCGCGTCGTCGTGCCCGTCGCGATCATCGGCGATCAGGACGGCACATGGAACAAGGCGGGTTGGCAGACGGATGCTTTTTATGGCCATCCGCTCACTGGCTTCAATTGGCCGTAGACTTAACTGGCGATGCTTGTGGAGTGCCGGGGCTCGACTCCGTTTTCCAGTTTAGTTAATCGCTGAGCTTCGGATCAGCGCCTTAAATTGGTACTCAAAACAAAATGCCGGTCCTATGAGTGGGACCGGCATTTGTATGCCAACTACTGTACTTAGAAACGCCTGGCAAGTTTTTCTTCCAGTCCCCTCTTCACCGCCGGCCACTCGGATTCGATCACACTGAAATACACGGTATGACGATAGCGTCCGGCGCGAGTAATCATGTGATTGCGGAATGTCCCTTCTTCCCTGGCCCCAATGCGTAGGATCGCGTTGCGGGATTGTTGGTTAAGTGAATCCGTTTTGAATTCGACGCGAATGCAGCCGAGTGTTTCGAACGCGTGGCGTAGCATCAGGTACTTCGCTTCAGTGTTGACGGCCGTCCGTTGCCATGGCTTGCCAATCCATGTCCAACCGATCTCCATGTGTTTGTTTTCGCGATCTATGTTTGCAAACCGAGTGCTGCCGACGACTTGACCGGTTTCGTTGAGAACGGTAGCGAATGGCATAGCCGTCCCTTCTGCTTGCCAGCGCAGTGCTGTCTCCAGATATTTTCGCATTTCCTCATAAGTGGTAACCGGGACTGGAGCCCAGCGCCAAATTTCCGGATCGAGCCCGACGGCACAGAGTCCATCCTGATGATTGAACGACAGTGGTTGGAGCCGGATCTGTGTCCCCTGAAGAATGATCGGTTCAAGCTGCATCTCTGAAGGGTCGAAACTTAGAATCTAAAAGTCCAAAATCCAACTCATAGACCTTCGGAGTTGGACTTTGGACTCTTGGACATTGGACTTTGGACATTGGACTTTGGACAACCTGATTAGATATCAAAATACATTTGAAACTCCAGCGGATGCGGGCGCATTCGCAACGGCGTAATTTCCTTTTCGCGCTTGTAGCTGATCCAGCGATCGATCAACTGCTGGCTAAAAACGTCGCCCTTCAACAGGAAGTCGTGATCTGCTTCGAGCGCTTTCAGTGCCTCGTCCAGCGAACCCGGCAGCGTCGGCACATCCTTCAACTCTTCAGGCGACAAGTCGTAAATATCTTTCTCGAGCGGATCGCCAGGATCGATGCGGTTCTGAATGCCATCGATACCTGCAAGCAACATCGCCGAAAAAGCGAGATAGGCATTGCAAGAAGGATCAGGTGGCCGGAACTCAAGCCGTTTGAGTTTGGGATTCGTCGAGAACATGGGAATGCGAATCGCTGCGGAACGGTTTCGCGCTGAGTACGCGAGGTTAACTGGGGCTTCAAAGCCCGGCACCAGGCGCTTGTAGCTATTGGTAGTCGGTGCTGCAAACGCAACAACGGCCGCCGCATGTTTCAATAGCCCGCCGATGTAGTAACGCGCCATCTCCGACAGCCCCGCATAACCGTCGCCGGCGAAAAGCGGTTTGTCGTTCTTCCAAAGCGACTGGTGACAGTGCATTCCCGAACCGTTGTCGCCAAAAAGCGGCTTGGGCATAAAGGTCGCAGCCTTGCCATATTGATAGGCAGTATTGCGGACTACATATTTGAAGACCTGGATATTGTCGGCCGTGCCCAGCAGCGTGGAATAGCGAAAGTCAATTTCGCATTGTCCGGCTGTCGCAACTTCGTGATGATGGCATTCGACCGTGACGCCGCACTTTCCCAGCGTCAGCGAAATTTCTGAACGCAGATCGCTCAGCGTGTCGGTCGGCGGCACCGGCACATAGCCTTCTTTAGGACGGATGCGATAACCAAGGTTCGAGCCCTGGAACTCATTCGCATCGCGACCGCTGTTCCAATGCCCTTCGTCTGAGTCGATCGAATAACCGGCCGAGTGTTGCTCGTTATGAAATTTTGCCGAGTCGAAAACAAAAAATTCGGCTTCCGGACCAAAGAAGGCAGTGTCGCCCAGCCCAGTAAACCTCAGATAATTCTCGGCACGCACCGCGACCGAGCGCGGATCGAACGCATAGCCTTCCTTTGTTATGGGATCCACCGCATTGCCTATCAAACAAAGAGTGGGCTGCTCGGCAAATGGATCCATCCAAAACCGGCTGGGGTCAGGCACCAGCAGCATGTCTGATTCGTGTATGGCCGCCCAACCGCGAATTGAAGACGCGTCGAAACCAAAGCCATCTTCGAACTGATCTTCCCCAAGTTGGGCGATGGGAAAAGTCAGGTGTTGCCACGAACCCGGCAAGTCGGTGAACCGAACAGAAACGAATTTTGCGCCCTGGTCAGAGGCGTACTTCAACACAGTCTTTGCATTCATGAGTTCTCCTGATTGAAAAAGGGAGTGTTAGGGGTGCTCTTCGCCCCGGAGTGGAGTTTGGTGCGAAGTGTTCTGGAAGCCGAAAATTACTACCGCAAAGTGCGAACGTCATTTAGCGGGACGCTTGTAAAAAAGTACGCATTATAGTTTGCTCGCAAAGCATGTCAAGGATTTTGCCGACAGGAATTCTGCTAATCATCACTTTTCGTCGGTAACCCGTTTCCCGACGTGACTTAACACCCGAAAGAAAGTTATCCGAAACAAAAAAGTTATAGACCCTCCTGCCGTTTTCTGTTACATTGCGCCACTAAGCGTCCCATCCAAGACAATCTCCGCTACACCGACTCGGGATGTGCACAACTACGTTTAGGCTTCGGAAAACAAGCATCCAAGTCTCGCAGGCAGATCAGGAGACCGCGAATTGACCACGGCAATAGAGCAGACCCTTGAGACCTATGGCATTGAGAATTGGGGCGCGGGTTACTTCGACGTAAATCGCAAGGGAAACCTGATCGTCCGGCCCGCCGAAGGTGATTCCCGCTCAGCAGATCTAAAGGAAATTATCGACGATCTTGCCAAGCGTGGCATCGGCGCGCCTGTCTTGCTGCGCTTTCCGCAATTGGTGGCGGCGCAAGTCCGCAAACTGCAAAGAGCCTTTAGTCGATCAATCCGGGAATTTGAGTACCAGGGCGCGCACATGTGCGTCTACCCGATGAAGGTCAATCAACAGCGCTCGCTGGTTGAAGAGTATCTGCGCGAAGGGTCGCGCTATGACTTTGGTCTCGAAGCCGGCTCCAAGGCGGAGCTTTATGCCGCGCTAGCGCTGGAGCAAACTCCCGACAGCCTGTTGGTGCTCAACGGTTTTAAAGACGAAGAGTTTATTGAACTGGCCTTTGCCGGCGCCGCGTGTGGCAAACGCGTGGTGATTGTGATCGAGAAACTCAACGAGCTCGATCACGTTTTGAACATTGCCGAACGCCACGAACATGCACTGCCGATCATAGGTATGCGCGTGAAGCTCTACTCAAAAGGATCCGGACGCTGGGAAAAGTCGGGCGGCGAAGCAGCCAAGTTTGGTTTAACTACGACGGAGATGCTGGAAGTCATCAGGCGACTGGAGCGTGCCGATCGCCTCAGCATGCTCAAGCTGCTGCATTTTCATATTGGCTCGCAACTAACCGACATCAAGCGCATTAAGAACGCGATGAAAGAGGCGGCCCGCGTCTACGCCAAGATTTATCAGATGAAGGTGCCGATCGAATTGCTCGACGTGGGCGGCGGCATGGCGGTGGACTACGACGGTTCAAAGACCGCCTTTGAATCTTCTGCCAACTACAGCGCGCAGGAATTTGCCAACGACGTTATCTACACGATCAAACAGGTGTGCGACGACGAAAACGTTCCGCACCCGACCATCATTCAGGAATCCGGACGGTACCTCGCGGCCTATCACGCCATGTTGATTACCAACGTTCAGGATGAAATCGAAACGGTCGTTGAAGACATAACACCGATTGAAATTGACGATGACGATCCGCAGGTGGTGACTGAGTTGGGCGAGCTGCGCGAATCGATTACAGTGAAGAACTATCGTGAGTACTATCACGACGCCCTTGAACATCGGGAAGAATTATTTACGCTTTTCAATCTCGGTCTGGTTTCGTTGGAAGATCGCGCCAAGGGTGAAGTGCTGTTCTGGGACGTTTGCGAACGCGCGGACAAGTATGCGCAACAAGCGAAATACGTGTCCGAAGAATTCGAGGACCTGCGCCGCCTGCTGTGCGCTAAGTACTTGACCAACTTCTCAGTCTTTCGCTCAGTTCCGGACAATTGGGCGCTGGGACAGTTGTTTCCGATTGTTCCTATCCACCTGCTCAACAAGACGCCCACCGAGTACACCACGCTCTGCGACATCACCTGCGATTCCGACGGCATAGTCGATAAGTTTGTCGATTTGCATGACGTCAAGCACGTACTCGAGCTGCACGCACTGGTGCCGGGCGAAACTTATTATTTGGCCTTCATGCTGGTCGGCGCTTACCAGGAGGTGATGGGAAATAATCACAATCTTTTTGGCGCGCCACACGAAGCGCACATTTACATCGACGACGATGGTTACCTGATCAAGAAGGTCATTCGCGGTACGACCGTAGGCGACGCGACTGAAGGTGCCCGCTATGAACGCAGCATGCTGCATGACGGATTTCGTCGTCTGATTAGTCAACGCGTCAAGGATGAAGAATTGACCGAAGCGCAGGGCACGGAGCTGGCCCAATATTACGAATCGCGTTACGACGCTTATACATATCTTTCCGTTAACGGTGCAAAAACTCGCTCGCGACGCAGCACCGATTATTAGTTTTTCGCCCCTCAGCACTGATCCACGTACGACTCTTTAGATTCTGGCAAGGCGAGAGGTTCCTTTATGGTCACTCAGCGAAAACCCAAAGCATCAAAGTATCTGACAACGCCAACGCGGCCCGTCCAGGTGGACCGCGATCGTTCCGTGGCCGGCCTGCTGGAGAAAATGGAAGGCGCCGGCTTTGGCGGGCGACAACTGGCGGAGGCGCATCGCATCTGGCTGGACATGCTGGGCGATAACACGACGATTCTGGTCGCCGGTTCGGGAGCTTTGATCCCCGCCGGCATGCGGCGGCTGCTGGCTTACGTAATTAAGAATCGCTTCGTCGACGTGCTCGTGCTGTCCGGCTCGCTGCTGTTTCACGACCTGCATGAAACGCTCGGTCGCTATCACTTCCAGGCGCATCCGAACATGACCGATGCGGAATTGGATTCGGCGCAGATCAGCCGCATGTGGGATTTGTTGGCAAGTGATGAAGAGTATCGCGAGGCGAACGAATGGGTCGCCGGTTTCACCAACCAGCTCGATCAAAGCCGGTCCTACTCCACCCGCGAATATTTGCATTTACTCGGGCGCGAATTGGCCGAGATTGCAACTGAGGACGGCGTGCTGACGTCGGCCTACAAGGCGCGCGTACCGATTTTTTGTCCTGGAGTTGCTGACAGCGGCATCGCGATCGGCATTGCCTCGGCGCGCTTTGAAAAGAAAAACAGTTTCGTTTTTGACCTGGTCCAGGACGTGCTCGATATCGCCAACGTTACGGCGCGCGCGCGGCTGACTGGAGTGATAAACCTGGGCGGCGGCACTTCGAAGAGTTTCATCCAGCAGACTGAGCTCTCTTCCTTCATCCTGAAGAACCATCACCAGGGCCACAAGTACGCGATTCAAATCACCACCGACGCGCCGCATCCCGGCGGCCGATCCAATGCGGTTGCGTTCGATGAAGGCCTGGTCTACGGCAAACTCGCGCGCGGCGCTCATAGCGCTTATGTAAACTGCGATGCGACCATTGCCTTGCCGATTCTGATTACCGCACTTTCGCAAACAGCGGCAAAGTATTTGAAGGGCCGCAAACGACCGAACTTCACTTTCGGACGTGAGCTGATTATTGAAGTGCCGTAGTTCTCGACCTTTCGCTCAGCCAACTTCTCTCTCATTGCGGTGACATGAGGTCGGTACCGCCTGCGGTAGCGGGTGGATTCCTGCGACTTTGGAGAGCTACCTGCGCCGTCGTGCCGCCAAGATCAGTCCGATGCCAATAACCAGCAGCGGCGCGTTGAGCCATAGCATTCCGAGGTTGCCTACGCGTTTGAGATTCAATAGTGCGATAACTACCGCTGCCACGAGCATGAGTATGCCAAGTAAGCGAAGAGTTTGAGCTGACAAAGTGTTTGCTCCTCCTGAGTTTTCCGCGGTGTTGTCCATTCTAACCCAGCCACTGCAGAACTTCTTCCTCGCCCGTAGCCGGCGCGCCGCCGACCACTTCAACAAAGTATTCTTCCAGCGAGACCGGTCCTTTTTGCTGGCCTTCTTCGGTTAAGCCAACTCCTTGTTTCAACTCGGCAAGCGGACCGGCAGCAAGTAGTTTGCCCTGCGCGATGATTGCGATATCGCTGCAAAGCCGCTCGACAATTTCCAGTACGTGCGAAGTAAGAAAAACCGTTAGGCCCCGCGCGGTCAAGCGCGATAGCAAATCTTTCAACGTGCGCGAAGCGATCGCGTCGATGCCTTCGAATGGCTCATCCAGAAAAAGAATCTCCGGGCGATGGATGAGTGCGCACGCCAATGACAGTTTTTTCTTCATGCCGTGCGAATACTCGACGATCAGCTTCTTTGGTTCGTTGCGCAGCTCCATCAAATCCAGAAGTTCCGGAAGTCGCTCGGCAATCTCGCTTTTCTGCAGGCCGTACATGCGCGCCGTAAAGGAAAGCATCTCGGCCCCAGTCAAACGCTCGAAGAGATTCAGATCTTCCGGCACCACTCCGATTCTTCGTTTCACTTCCAAAGGTTCGACAGCAATGTCGCGCCCGAGCACAAGAATTTTGCCACTGGTCGGGGCCAACAGCCCTGTCAGCATTTTAATTGTGGTGGATTTGCCGGCGCCGTTTGGCCCCAGGAAGCCAAAGAAACTGCCGCGCTGAATCGTGAGTTTAAGATTGTCTACCGCGACAAAATCGCCGAAACGGCGCACGAGGTCGAACGTCTCAACCGCGGGCGCGGCACTTGTTGGTGAATCCGGCATTCATAGGTTTGTACTTGGGCAGTAACCAATGCGTCAAGCAGCAAGCAAGAAATGGACGGGGTTTACATGATTAAGAAAAGCGAAGAAAACTTTATCGGGTCGAGACCCAATCTTGTCTATTTTGTAAATCATGTCTGATAGCTTGCGGTTGCCTGGCTTCAACTTTGAGTAACAACGATCCGCTGCAAACTAGCAGTTTGCTTTAAGCTGCCACCTTGAACGCAAGTCGATCGGCGAGGATGAAGTTCAACAGCGAACACACAAGCACGCTGATCAAGTTGGCGAGCACGATTGCGATCCCAAAGTGTCCAACCAGAATGCTCATGAAAATCAAATTCCCGGCAATTGAGACCAGCCCAGTCGTGATGTTGAATTTTGCCAGGCGGCACAGTGTTTCGTTAACGGTCAAAGATGGCCGATCCCGCCAGGTCCAAAGTTGATGCCAGAAAAAGTTGTTGAGTATTGCCAGCTCGACCGCCAATGCCGTTGCCGTTAGATAACTGATCGGGTGCGAACTATGCGTGAGCACAAAAAGCGCGCCCACCTGTAAGAGAAAGCCGAGCACGCCGACCACATTGAATTTTAGCCAGTGGACCATAGGTCAGAAGTCAGAGGATCAGTAGGCAGTAGTCAGTAGTCAGTAGTCAGTAGTCAGTAGTCAGTAGTCAGTAGTCAGTAGTCGGATGAGTGGAAACTCTGCACATGATAGAAAATAATCTAACCTCTGGCCTCTGGCCTCTGGCCCTTCTGACCTCTGTCCTCTGTCCTCTGACCTCTGTCCTCTGTCCTCACGGCAGGCGCTCTAACTGATAAAGTGCGTGCGTGTTTTTGATAGACGAAAACACCAGCATCGTGGCCATGGCAATTATGGCGACGACTCCGCCGACGTCGAACAGCAGAAAGCGATGCCCAAACAAATGCGTATGCGAACTGTGGAGCAGATAAAGGTTGCCGATGATTAAGACCAGGCGCATCTCAGTCGGTCCCAGCTTCCACTGCGATATCTTGAAAACGCCCAGCGCATAAGCAGCCAGATACGAGTTGATTGCCAGCATCAGGAAAACGATAAGCAACGCCGCCGCCACGCGTTCGCTCATGAAACCCGAAAGCGCCAACCCAAATATGAAGAACAGCGCGCCGAAAGTGTCGATGATGTGATCCACATAGAAACCGTAACGCGGCCGTTGCCGGTCCCGGTAGCGCGCCAACGTGCCATCAAGACTGTCGCCAAACCAGTTGAGAAATATGAAGACATTGACGAGGTGGAGCAGCAACGGATTCTGCGCGCTGGCGGCGTAGCAAACGCCGGCCATAAACATCGCTACCAATCCCAGCAATGAGAGATGATCTGAGTTGACCCAGCGCGGCATGCGGCGCGCCAACCCGCGCAACGCTGCTCGTTCGAGTGGCGCGAGAATGCTGGTCTGTTCGCGCTTCGCATCCTGAAAACTCTTATCCATCAATTACTCCGATTTCCTGGTTCTTAACGTAAAGCAGACTGTTAGTTTGCGGCGGATCGTTATCACTCAACTTGAAGGCCCCCCACCGACGCAAACTAACAGTTTGCTTTACAACGGTCTTAGAGCCCACCCGCTAACGCCGGTGCTTCCGCCAGTGCGCTTTCCGACTTGTACGGCTTAGCGAGACCCTTCTTCGCTTCTTCGTGCGCCGCGTAAATGTCCGGGCGCGTCAGCACTTCCCGATACTGGGCCAACGCGTCTTCGCGTTTCCCCGCCAAATCATAAGCGCGCGCTGCGTAGAGGTGGGCCATCGTTACCAAAGAAGGTTCAGCGTGCTCGACGCGGGTGGCCGCCAAAAATTCGCGCGCCGCTCGTTCGCCTTCGCCCGCTGTTAACAAGACTTCGCCGTACTTGAAATGGACCAGATCGAGCGCACGCGAAACTGTATCGCGCACGGTTCGGTCGTGCAGCAAGTCTTCAAAGGTTGCGAATGCCTCGCGCTCGGCCTTCACGGCAGCGTCGGTGTTCTTTGCGCTTCGTTCAACTTCCGCCTGAGCAACCAGCGCATCCGCAGCTTCCAAACGGAACAAATAATTGCGGGGGTATTTGGCGCTCAGCTCGCGCGCATTTGCCAGCGCGTCTGCATAGCGTTTCTCGCGCGTGTAGAGAACTATTAAAAGCGTCCGGGCATCGTCGCGGGCCCAGTTGCCGTTGTTCGCAACACTTTCAATCAACGCTAAACCCTTTTTCTTCGAGCCGCGAAAACCGGTGACGCCGGCAACAACTTTGATTGGCAGCGGTAATGAACCGACGACATATTCATAAAGCCCTGCCGTCAAGCTGGCATCGATGAAAGTCGGATCGAGTTTCAGCACCTGGCGATGGTGATCAACAGAATCGTCGCCGTCCTTTAAGGCCGCAAAGTGCCGGCGCTCGACCGCCTCTTCAAACGATGCCTTCAGACCTTCAGTCGCACCGAGCCAGTAAAGCGCTTCCACCTCTTTGGGATTCTGTTTCAGGCGAACTTCGGAGAGTCGTTTCGCCTCGCGAGTCAAAGTGCGAAACTCGTTGATAACCTTCTGGTCAACCTTGTCGTCGCCGCTGGAATAGAAACTTTCCGAGTTGTACAGTGACGACTGCAGCCGCCGCGTCTCGTAAAGCGTTTTGATCCAGACGCGCGCCGCCAGCAACTGCGGCCCGGCCGCGTGGGTCGGATAGAGCTGCGTTATCTCTTTGAAGTCTTTCTGCGCTTTGTCGTAATCGAGGTTGTAGAGCGCTTCCAGACCGCTGCGCCGCAACGCATCAAACTTCGCGCGGTCCGTTTCAGCAATCCACGCGCTTGCCGGGGTCTGCGCCGCGACTGCGGCCGCAACAGTGATCAAAATCGTAAATACAAAAATCAGCTTCTTCACTCTTTGTGCTCCTTACTAATCGACCTGAAAAACTTCAAGCGGCCGGATCTGAGTCCTGACCTCTGATCTCTGACCTCTGATCGCTGAACGCCTCCAGATATTTCACCCCAGCGCCGGTATTGAACAGGACCACGCGCTCATCTGGTTTGACCAGCTCTGCTGCCAGCAACTTTCGCAACGCCGGCAAACAGGCAGCGCCTTCGGGCGCGCAGAAGATTCCCTCAGCAGCCCCAATCTCTTTCGTCGCGGCGATCAACTCTTCGTCGCTGACTGCGATCGCGGTGCCGCCTGACTCGCGCAACGCATCAAGAATCAAAAAATCGCCAATCGCTTTTGGCACTCGCAACCCCGACGCAACCGTCTCTGCGTTCGCAAACTCATCCGCAAAGCGCTTCCCTGTTTCAAACGCGCGCACAATTGGGGCACAACCAGTAGCCTGCACTGTGACCATGCGCGGCCGCCGCGAATCGATCCAACCCATTTGTTCCATCTCGTCGAATGCTTTCCACATGCCAATTAATCCTGTGCCGCCGCCCGTTGGATAAATGATCACGTCCGGTAATTCCCAAGCGAACTGTTCCGCCAGCTCGTAACCCAAAGTTTTCTTGCCTTCGACGCGATAAGGTTCTTTCAAAGTTGAAACGTCAAACCAACCTTCCGCGTCTTTGCGTCGCGCGACTTCGGCGCCACAGTCCGTAATCAACCCCTTCATCAAAGTTACCTGCGCGCCGGTCTGTTCACACTCAACCACATTGGCGCGGGGCGTATCGTCGGGCATGAAGATGAAGCACTCAAGCCCGGCACGCGCGGCGTAAGCAGCGAGCGCTCCGGCTGCGTTGCCGGCCGAGGGAACGGCGAGTTTGGTTGCGCCGAGTTCTTTTGCCATCGAGACCGCCGCCGACATGCCGCGAGCCTTGAAACTCTGTGTCGGATTTTGCGACTCGTCCTTGATGTAGAGCTGATCGAATCCAATTTGCTTTCCTAAATTCTTCGCTCGCAGCAGCGGCGTCCAGCCTTCGCCGAGCGAAACGATATTGTGGTCGTTTTCAACCGGCAGGACTTCGCGATAGCGCCAAAGATCTGCGCGCCTTGAGCCGAGCGATTCCTTTGTCAAAGTGCGCGCCGCCTGCTCCAGGTCATAACGGACCAGCAGCGGTTTTCCGCATTCACGACAAAGGTTGAGCAACCGTCGTGCCTCGTGTTTCAGATGGCACAAGGCGCATTCAAGATGCGTAACGTTCATTGATTAAGGGCCTTTCTTGCGCGAATCTCAAAGAAGTGGAGCGGGAGGAATAATACTACGGCAATGGTTTACTGGCAGGTGGAGCACAGATGCTGCGGATTAAGGTTGTCGGTAGTCACTCCGGTCGCGCCTGATGAGTTCAGTACCGCCTGCGGTAGCGGGTGGATGCTTCGTTCTTGCACTTAGTGCACTCATGTCTGGCGCGATGAGGTCAGTACCGCCTGCGGTAGCGGGGTTCGCTGTCGTCTGCGCGCGACCTTCTGTGCAAAGCTTAAACCCATGTGACAAATCACGGCCGACGAAGTATCTTGGTCGCTCAATACTAACAAACTGTGAGGTTTTCAAAGGACTAACCATGCCAAATCGCACCGCTGCCATTCAAACCAACAAGGGCACTATTCGCGTCGAGCTTTTCGAATCAGACGCACCCAAGACGACTGAAAACTTCATTACCCTGGCCGGAAAAGGTTATTACGATGGCGTGATTTTTCATCGCGTGATTAAAGGCTTCATGATACAGGGCGGCGATCCCACCGGCACGGGACGCGGCGGCGAATCTGCCTGGGGCGGGAAATTCAACGACGAGATTGATGTTTCGTCGGCGGTGTACCAGCGCGGGTACAAGAAAGGCATTGTGGCGATGGCCAATGCCGGTCCGAACACAAACGGCTCGCAGTTTTTCATCATGCATGCCGATTATCCGCTGCCGCCGAGCTACACGATTTTTGGACGGGTCACTGATGGCCTGGATATCGTCGACGCCATTGCCACTGGGGAAACCGATCGCAACGACAAGCCAACGGCGGAAGTGAAGATGGAAAGGGTGACTATCGAGGCCTAGTGCTTGGCTGGATAAAGTTTGTCCGCAGATTACACAGATTACGCAGAGGTAAGATCAGCAAAGCGGCAAAGCGAAAAATCGGATAATGCCCGGGCTTAGCTCGGTCCTCTTATTTCAGCTCCTGGCCCAGATTTCTTAAATCCGTGTAATCGGTGTAATCTGCGGATGTTCACTTCACGGACTTTTGAAGCGCCGCCAGAACAAAGCTCTTCGCTTCTCTCACTGAATCCTGCAAAGACATTCCATTACCTAATCCCGCTGCAATTGCCGCGGAGAGACTGCAGCCCGAGCCGCGAATGTTCGCGCCGGGAATAAACGCAGCGCGAAACACAGTCACGGTTCCGTCATCGTCGAGCACATCAATCGCCTCGCTGCCTTCTGCCTTCTGCCGCCTGCCTACTGCCTTCTGGCCCAGGTGTCCGCCTTTAAGCAAAACCGCGCGCGCGCCCAAAGTGCGAATCAGTTTTGCCGCCTCGCGCATCTCGGCTTCTGAGGTTAGCTCCAAGCCAGTCAGCGCCTCAGCTTCGGGAATGTTAGGCGTGACCACACGCGCGACGGGCAACAGCTCAGCAATGAAAACTTCAAGCGCATCTTCTTCCAGCAAGCGCAGGCCCGAACTGGAAACCATAACGGGATCGACCACCGGGGCCGGCAACTCGCGCTCGCGAAAGACACGCGCCACCTCATGCACAACTTCGCGCGTCGGCAGCATCCCCGTCTTGGCACAGGCAAACTGAAACTCTGCCAGCAATGACTCGATCTGACCGCGAACGATCGCAGCCGTTTGATGAACCGCACCCGATGCGCTTCTGTCGTTTTGGAAAGTGATCGAGGTAAGCGCGGCTGAGGCGCGATAGCCAAAGGACGCAAACGTCCGCGAATCCGCGAGCACGCCCGCGCCTCCCGAAGGATCAAAACCCGCGATCGTTAATGCATTTGGCAATGGCATTGAAACCAACTCAGCCTGCGGAGCAGGCGGTATCAGGTTCCTCATGAATCCTTGCGACGATCGAACTCAGTAGCTGCCGATCACCAAACATTCTGATCGCCGCCACACCTTGCGCGCCAGCACGCCGACACTCGGCGAAATTGTCTTCCGTAACACCGCCAATTGCCAGCACGGGAAATCCCTTCAGTTCCACGCAAACCTGCTGCAGTTGTTCCAGTCCCACGGGTGGTCCATATTTCTCTTTTGACGGCGTCGGAAAAACCGGGCCAAAAACAACAAAGTCCGCGTTTACCGCTCGTGCCGCGCTGGCTTCGGATAACGAGTGTGCCGACGCGCCAATCAAAAAGTCATCGCCAAAAGACTTCCGCACAACTGACGCGGGCAGGGATTGCGTTGTCAGGTGAACTCCATCCGCACCTGCCGACGCAGCCACATCCGCGCGGTCGTTTACTAATAGTTTTGTCGTACTGTTGCGCGTAAGCTCGGCCGCGCGCGCGACGAGTTCATACAGAACTTTCGTTGTCAGGGCTTTTTCGCGGACTTGAATGAGATCGATCTTAGCTGCAACTGCAACTTCGATAAGCTGGAGGATTTGTTGGAAGTCCTTACTGCTCGACGTCGTCGCTGCCGTCGTTTGGCCGCTGGTGATAAGGTAGCTGATTGGCTTTTGCGGACTGTACATAGCTCTTATCGGTGCTGGCGCCAACCTGTTGCAAGGCGGCGACGCTTGTTTTGAAATGAAAGATCTCCCAAAAAGCCATGCCCAGGTTCAATACGCCCAGGCCGGTAACCGCGCCGCGCACCCAGCCGGAAGCCACCACGGTTTGCAACGCATAAACTCCGCTCTTGCGCGCCGCATAAAGCAGAAAATAATTGTTGCCCCAGTCGCTGAGCCCAAGCGTGCCCTGCGGAATCCAGGGCAACAGCGCGAGTACTATGCCGATTTCAAAGCATAGAATGATGTAGAAGATAACACTTAGTTTAGCGGACATGGGTTGTTAGTAAATCGTGAATCGTAAATAGATGTTCTGGTCTTTGGTCTTTGGTCTTCGGTCTTCGGTCTTCGGTCTTCGGTTTGTTTCCTGTTTCCTGTTTTCTTCGCGCTCGTCACCATTTACGATTTACGATTTACGGTCTTTCTTCTTCTTCTGGCGCGTTTGTAAATTCTGCAGCCGGTCCGCGACATCGCGATAGCCGACGTCAACGCCGTAAACTTCGGTGAAGGCACCAACCGCGCGACTTAGATCACCCATCTGTTCATAAGCGGAGCCAAGTTCATACTGCAGCGCTTTGTATTCTTCGGCTCCGCGTCCGGGAACATCCAAACCCTTCTTGAACCAGAGCACCGCCGCCTGCGGCAAACCCTTCTGTACAAAGCAGTGGCCCAGCATATTACAACATTGGAAGAACCGCGGCGTGTTGTCGCCAGGACCGGTCAACCCGGCGGCAGCCTGAAATTCTCTAATAGCCTCGTCAAGCAAGTCCATCTCTTTGTAGGCAGTCGCCATGTTGTAATGAGTTTCAAAATCTTCGCCGGCGGGGTTGTGTTCGCCTTCTGCTTCGACGCGAAACTCTTCAAAGATTGCGGCCAGTCCCGAATCAATTCCGCTTCCGGAGGGCACCGCATCAATGATTGGGACCGCCTCGTCGGCGACTATGATCGTTTCTACTTCAGCCGCCGTAACCGGCGCGGGCGTCGAACTACTCTCAAACTCGATTGTTGTTCGCGCCGCTTTCGCGGCGTCCAGTTGGGCGTGGCGTAAAGCAAACTCCGGGTCCGGGCCAAACTGCCGTTCCAATATTTCCAGGGTGTCGAGAGCAATGTCCGAGTAGCCTTGCGCGATGTAGAAGTCAACACTTTCCAATTCCTGCTTGATCAGCGGCTCCTGCCGCGGCCCAGCTTCCGGATCATCTTCCAGATTTGCCGGGAAGTCGGTCGCTTCGGAATGCGCCAGCGGATAGTCATGTGCAAAGGGATCGACAAAAGCCGCGTTCGGGACGAGCTGCTCCGAGTCGTCGTTTTCATTTAGATCAGCAAAGGAAATGTTGGTCGAGTTGTTTGACGCGACAGAATTCCATTCAAACTCCACCGCCGGTTCGCTGACGTTTTCATCGACTATCGCCGCGCTCTCGTCGACTGTCGCAAAACCTTCGAAGGTGGGAACCACCTCGGTCGCCAGCTCGTCGCTTTGGAGCCGTTCAACCTCTTCGTCCAGCGCGCCACCGATTGTCTCCAACCTCTCGCCATATCGCGATTCGTCGGGAGCGAGACGGATCAATTGCGTCAACGCATAGCGCTCATCTTCGACCATGCCTGCCGCTTCTGCTGACTCCGCCAGGCGCTCGAGTACGGATCGCAGCTTTTCGGTGTCGCGTTGCCACCAGTGAATGCGGGTTAGGAGGCGCAAGGCACCGACATGCTCAGGAGCACTAGTCAAAATTTCATCGACCAGCTCTAACAGATCCCTTTCTTCACGACCGGCCAACATCCTTTCCAGGATTTCGCCGAGCACTCGTACTGCTTCGTCTTCCTGCCCCAGCTTCAAATAGACGCGCGCGACTTCAATGTAACGGCGATAGCCATCCGGGTCGTTTGCCAACAGCAAAGCAGTGGCGCGTTCGGCGCCGGGAGCATCGTCCGCAGCCACATAGGCATCGGCCAGCATCGCAGCGAGGTCCGGGTCATCCGGAATTTCTGCGACCGCTCTTTCCAGGATTTCGGCGGCGTCTTCCGCCAATCCCAGCGCGCTGGTAACTGAAAGCA
Organism: Blastocatellia bacterium; assembly: GCA_031371765.1. GTDB lineage: Bacteria > Acidobacteriota > Blastocatellia > Pyrinomonadales > Pyrinomonadaceae > PSRF01. Next base: position 9,318 of record JANMKA010000188.1, on the reverse strand, counting down.
AGCCCCGCAGCAACGTCTTGTCGTTGGCTTTTAATTCCAGGGCGCGAACGTACGCTGAATGCGAATTCTCCAGATTGCCATTTTCAAGTAATCGCTTGGCAGCTTCACCGAAAGCTTTTCCAGCCTCGTCGGTCATACCTTCTTTGAGATAGCCTTCAGCGAGCTGGACCCGAATATTGGTGTTGTGCGGATCGAGGTCCGCGACTCGGTGCAGCACGGCGAGAGTCTTGCGCGCTTCGCCCGCGCGTGTATAGCCATCGGCGACGATGAGAAACTGCGCGCGCGCATCAACGATCAGGCCTTGGGCGGCATAGAGTTCGCCGAGTTTATTTGCGGTGTCGAGATCGCGAGGTTTGAGCTTCTCGATCTTCCGGTACATCGCGATGGCTTTCAGCCGGAATTCCTGTTCGCGATAATGTTCGGCGATCTGTGAGAAGCAGGAAATGGCGTCGTCTTTTTGGCCGGCGCGCGCCAACAGATCGCCCAGCATGTTGACGGCAGTCAGATCCTGCGGATCATGCTTGATGATCTGCCGGTACTCTTTGATGGCGGCGTTGATCTTTCCCTGGGAAAGAAATTTCTCTGCCGCTTTCAGAACCTTAGCTTTTTCGAAAGCCATTAAAGATATTATGTATCACTGAATATGGGAGCGGAGTCAAACGCAGGATCGCCAGTGGCACGTAATGGGAGCGACGAACTCAATTTTGGACGACGACTTTTTCAGGATGAAAAAGTCAAATGGTACGCTAACATGCGTAAAAAGAGCCTGTCAACGCTGTTAATTTTCACGTGCAGCCGGGTGAATACTGCTATAAACACTGCGAAATTTTTTGAGTAAGTCTTGCTGCCCAACCGTAATCCGGTCGCCTGCTAATGCCCGAATTGAATAACCAAACAAATCAATTACAGCCCGCCCAATTCCCCGGCCGGGCGTGGTGGGCAACGGCGGGGGCGCGCGTTGCCACCGCAGGCCTAGTACTCTATTCGGTTTTCGCGCCCCACTCAATCGCGGCTGGCGAGATTTCACTCGCCTTCGCGGGCGCGGGCTGGCTGGTGCGCACCTTAGCGAGCCGCACTACCGGTTTTCGCCGCACGCCATTCGACTTGCCGATCTGGCTGTTTTTTCTTTGGACCATTCTATCGTCGTTTCTTTCTGTCGAACCGCACATCAGTATTGCCAAGATTCAATCGACCTGCGTCATTTTTCTTTTTTATCTGACGCAGGCTATCGCGACCCGGCGCACCGCGGTATTGCTGGTGTCGCTGATGATTCTGTCTGGGGCGGCCGGCACGGTCTACAGTCTTTATGATTTGCTGCGCGGACGCGGCATTGTCGTTGAATCAATTGCACCGGATAGTCCACTGCATGCGGTTAACATTTCGCCGAAAGATGCAATTTGGCGTCTGGGTGGCCGGCGAGTTAATTCTGTCGCGGACATCGACCGGGTAATCAGAACTTCGCCAGCCAACTCAAGCCTTACCGTCAGCATGATTTCGCAAGGCGAACACGTTGAGCGCCCGGGAATGATTGTGACTGATGAAGTAAGAAGCCGGACCTCGCCGTCCGGAATCAGCGGCACGAAATCAAGTCACCGCTTTCGCGCGTCGGGATGGACCAGACACTACGAAACTTATTCCGAGATCATACAAATTCTGGCACAGCTCGCGTTGGGTCTGGCGCTGGCTCATCTCGTCAACCACGGATTCAATCGCTGGTCCCGGCTGGCATTCCTCGCCGCCGGCTTGCTGGCCTTAGGTCTTGCTTTAACCGCAATGCGAACAGCGTTGATTGCTTTTGCCATCGGTGTGTTTGTGGTTAGTTGGCGGGCGTTGCGCGGCCGGGCGAGGGTGGCGGTTCTGGGCGCACTCGGCGTGCTCTTAATCGTGGGCGGTTTCGTCGTCTATCAAACTCGCGCCCGCCAGGCTCTGTTCCTTAAGGATCCAAGTTCTTCGCTGCGCGTCCAGGTTGCTAAAGTTGGATTGCGGCGCCTCATGCTGCATCCGCTGTTTGGCCATGGGATGGATGCGATGCATGTGCATTGGAACGAATGGGGGTTCCCCGGCAGTGACATGCTGCACCTGCATTCCACCCCGCTACAGTTGGCATTCGATCGCGGCTTGCCGGCGCTCTTTCTTTGGTTTTGGATTGTCTGGTTGTTTTGGCGCACTGCCAGCCGGAATGAAAAACGTTGGCGCGAGACTGGGGACACAAATCGGTACGGCATTCTGCTCGGCGTCACTGGGGCGCTCGCCGGTTTTCTCGCGAGTTCGTTGGTTAACTACAACCTCGGTGACGGTGAAGTCGCATTGGTGTTCTGGTGGTCGCTGGGCATCGTAGTGGTCCTGTCTGCCGACGGACAGTCGCTCACCCGCCGAGCCGACGAGGATTGATGATTGCTCTTTTCGGCTTCAGAACCAGTCCGCTAACTTTTCCTGCACTTCGCGATGAAAAAACTGCGAAGCGAGCCCTCCCGGGTTCGCTTTAATAAAAGGTTAGCTGCGAATTCGGTCAAGAAGTTTTTGGTTTAATTGCTTTTGCCTAGATCACATCGGCAAAGTTTCTGCGGGTCTTCGCGAACCACCAGTAACCGAATACAAACAGAACCAGAGCGATGGCAGTGAAGTAAGCGAGGCTCGACCAGTCGGGCGGCAGTCCTTCAAGAAAGATTCGCCGGTAACTGCGAACCAGCGCCGTGAAAGGATTAGCATTGATAAAGGGACGGTAGCGATCGGGAACAAGCGATTCCGGATAGATAATCGGCGTCAAATACATCCAGGCCATCAGAATTAGAGTAATGCCCTGCGCGATGTCCCGGAAAAAAACGCCGAGCGAGGCTACCAGCCAGGCTGCGCCGAAGGTGGCAACGAGTTGCGGAATCAGCAGCACCGGCAGCCAAAGAACCGTGAGGTGCAGCTCGCGATGAATGAGCGCCGTTGCCAGTAACAAAGCCACGGTGCCAAACACTTGATTGCCCAGCGCCGACAGCGCCTGCGCCACCGGTAATGTTTCCAGCGGGAAGACGACGCGCTTTACGAGGTTGGCATGCTCCACGATCGTGGTGGACGCGCGCTGTACAGTTTCCTGAAACATGGTCCAGGGCAGCAGTCCGCAAAAAAGATAGAGGGCGTAATCCCACGACGAGCCGCGCGCGCCAAAGCGAGCGCCAAAAATTCCCGCGAAGATGAAGGTAAAGATCGCAATCATCACAATCGGAGTGATGATTGCCCAAACAATCCCCAGGGCGGCACCCCGGTAGCGAGCGGTTAAGTCGCGGCGCGCGAGCGACAGGATCAGATCCAGTCGACCGGGAAGCTGCCAGAGCGGTCGCCAGACGACACGTCTTGCTGTTTGCGCGGAAATCATTGGTTAGTGAATCGTAAATGGTAAATCGTGAATAGTACAGAATGGGCTTTGGTTTTTGGGCTTTGGTTTTGGGTCTTGGGCGTTCGATTTTCCATTGTAGATTTTTCAAGAACCAAAGACCAAAGACCAAAACCCAAAAACCGATCTTCAGATCCTGCCAAATCCACGCCAACTGTTGCTGTTGTGCCAGCTGATTTTGACTTCGGTTGCGTTGACGTCGTTCCACCACTCGGCGAATTCTTCGCGGCTGATGTAATGGGAAGTCGGCGCCACCAAGTGATCAAACACAATCGTATGCTGCTCGCGCCAGCCAAATTTTGCGATAGCGTTAAGATAGTCGTTATAAAACAGGTGCCTCGCCAGTTTTTTTCCGCCGGCACCACGATTCAGTGGTCCATAAACGAGCTTTGTCCCCAGATACATCAAGGCGGCGGGAAGTTTTGAAGCCTGCAATAAAGTTCGCTGATCGATTCGCGAGGTCAATTTGCGCACTGGATTCACGTAGCGCGTGATCCAACGATTATTCTCAGCTCCATAAACCCATGCCGAAATGTGTCCGCCGGGCCTTACCCGCGACGCGACCGAGCGAAAGCCGGCCCGCGGGTCCGGCAGATGATGCAGCACGCCCACTGAAAACGCGTAGTCAAACACGCGGGACAGCGGCAAATTATAAAGGTCAGCTTGAATGATGTGAGCATTCTCAAGATTGCGAGTGGCGGCAAATGCAGTTTCAACCGCGCTGCTCAAATCCACACCCACCACTTCTCGCGCGCCCCAACGCGCCGCCAGTTCGGTGTGCCTGCCCTTGCCGCAGCCACCTTCCAGGATAATTTTGTCCCGAAAAAAATCCGGTTCGACCGGCGCAATCCAGCCGAGGAGTTGATCGGCATAAAGTTCATCGGAGTGCGTGAAGTGTTGCCATTGCCAGCCAAAACTTTCAGCAGTCGCTGCCTTGTCTGCTGCTAACATTTCATTGCTGACAAAGCGCGGCACACCGCGAACGATCGGAAAAACCAATTTGCAGCCAGTGCATACCAGCCGCGCCTCCATAATCTCTTCTCCTTCAATGACGACTACTTCGGTTAAATCCAGTTGCGCCTCGCAGGTAGGGCAACACAGATAGTCAAGGAGTTTGCGCTTCATGCTAAGAGATTAGCACTTGAATTGTTTTCAACGGAATTCACGCAGCCCTGGGTACTGATGCAGTTTATGCAGCCTCTTTACCGCGAGTCTTTGCGAATCCTTAGCGTCCTTTGCGTTAAAAAACCATCTAAGCACAAAAGAGAGCGCAAAGTGGTCGCAAAGACTCGCAAAGCAAACTGCATCAGTACACAGTCTGGCGGCAAAGGCTTGATGTTCAGAGTTGAAACTGCTTGTTCGTCCGACGGGGTTTTACTGGCTTACTGTCTTGGTCCAACAACCAGGGCTCCCACAAGGTAGGCGATCTCTCCGGAGTTTGCTTGCACTCGCAGGCTGTAGTCTCCCGGCGGCGCGTCCAGCGCGATCGTCACGTCGAAACTTACGACGGGAACAGTTCCGCCAAAATGGTGTGACCTGAGACTGGCTGGGTTCACAGTTAGATATGGCGAAGTTACTAACAGCCCTGTTCCCGGCACCTGGTCAACCGCATCTCCGCTGAGATAAACCGTCAAGGTCGCGCCCGGAGTCGCGGGTATTGCGACAGTCGACAACTCGCTATTCAAACCTGCAAAGCGCGGATTCAGGGTCGCGGCCGAGTTTTGCGGCGGCACCAGCACGTAATTAACCAGCGCTGTTTTATTCACTGCAACTCGCAACCCAGCGGCGATTTCAACTGCGCGAAAACTCTGCTGGTTGGAGCGGTGCTCGGGTTCAACACTTAGTGTCTGCTCCGCCGGCGTGCCCGGGTCCAGGTATTCCGTCATTAGCCGGTAAAGCCCTGGCACGACGCCGGCGATTTCAAATGCGCCGCTGGCACTCGTAACTCCGCTGGCCATCACCCGTCCGGAAGCCACATCTTCAAGCCAAATGTGTGCTCGCGCCGCGGGCAGCAGAGTGCCTTGCTGGTTGCTCAGTATGCGACCGTCAACCGATCCGGTTTCGCCGCGCGAACCATAAATGCTTTTCACTGCGGCAATATCGCTTTCGCTTAGCGTGCGCTCACTCAACGCCGGTAATCCAAACGTGCCATTGAGTGCCTGGGTCGCGTTCATCGTCGCACCCAGTACACTGGAATGATTGAGCCCGAGCAGATGACCAATCTCGTGCGTTAAGGTCGACTGAAGATCGTAGGTCCCGGGCGTGCTGTCAGTTGAAAACTCGATCGGTGCGCCGGCATCTGTATACACGAAAGGATTGATGACGATGTCCGCTTCGCTGATCTCTCCGCTGTTCGCATCATAAAAAACACGCGTGCGCGCAGGACTGTTTTCGCTGGCAAAGATCGCAAGGTTTTCCGAAGTCCCGGCGATAGTGATCAAATTGACACCGTCCGGTCGGTTGGCCGGACTGATCGACTGAAGATTTGAGGGCACCTCAACAAAGTTAATATTTGCGGCGATGGACCAGGTTGCTAAGGCGCCACGGATCGCTCCCGTTACGTCGCTGCCGGCCGCGAGGCTGGCGTTCGGCAAAGTGAGCGAAGACGAGACTGCGATCGATATAGCTTTTTTTGTCCAGCGCACTTGTCGCTTCGCCGAGCGCGCCGGTTCAAAAGAAGCGGGCAGGCCTAAGCCGGTGCAGGCCAGCATAGTCAGCAGCGCTAATGGAATCTTAAACCGTCGCATACCTGGGAAGTCGTTAGGGTCTAAAGACAATCGTTGTGGGACCATTGACGACGTGCGGGGAATAACGCTACCGGCGATATTACACTTTCCGTGGCATCGGGAGCTACAAAATCGCGCGACTAGAACAACAAAAAAGCCCGCACGGTCCGGTGCGGGCTTTAGAATTTCTAAACAAGGCGCCTAGTTAATTTTGATTTTGGGCGCGGTGGCCGCCGCCCGGCTCTGGAACGTACCGCCGGTCTTGGTTACGCTCACAATCACCGGGACATCACCCGCACCAGCCAACGAGGCCGGCAACGCTACGGTAACCAAGTCTTCGCCAAAGAAATTAATGTTGTTAATGACGTTGGACGGAGTGATCACCGTCGTACCAATGGTCACGGTCACCTCAGTGATCGATTCGCCTCGCAGCCCGGTCGCATGAATCTCGAGTAAGGTTGGCACCTGCGTGCCCGTTGAGTCTGCAGTCGTTACGTTGAACGGCTCCATAATGCAGCCCGACGCAGCAATGGTCCTATTGCAGACAACTGCGCGCCCGCCCGGCCCTCTGGGAACTGTGTAGATGTCCGGCTGGGAAACGACGATGGTTACAAAGCCGCGGAATACTTTGCCATTGTTGTTTACGACGATGGTGGCTATGCCGTTCTGAATGCCAATGGGAACTACAAATTGAATCTCGGAAGCGCTAACGAAATATAGCGGGGCAGCGGCGCCATTGATCGAAACTGAAACGCCGTTCAATTCAACTGGATAAATTGGATTACGATCAGTCTCTGAACCGCCCGCAGCTTGCTTCGAACCCGGAGCTAACGTTCCCGCGGATCGAATCAGGCTGAACTCGCCTGGCGCTAAACCCACGCCCGCAGTGCCAGGTACTGGCGTCGGTGTCGGACTTGGCGACGGAGATGGAGCAGGACTGGCGGGGACTTCGAAAGCGCTGGCGGCGGTAAAAAATGTAAGCGCGTCGGGAGCTTCCGACGTCACCGTCGGACTGAGCAGGTAATAAACTTCGATCGACAAATCAGCATTGCCGCCGCCGAGTTCGGCGCTCGTCAAACTGAAGGTCATTCGGTTTCGCCTGGCGCTCGGGATCGGCCGCAGCGGTATATCACTGGCCAACGAACCTACGGGATTCTTCGTCAGTCGCTTAAAAATGCTGCTGGACGAAACCGGAAGATCAGTAATAAAAATTTGCGGTTGACGGGTAGGATTCAAGCCGTTTGCGTCCTCTGCCGCCGTAGGAAAACTCCCATCCGGATTGAAATTCAAGGCAGACGCGAACACCAGGGCACCGGGGATGTTGCCGGTATAGTCGGTAAACGTTGGCAAGTGCCTGATGTCTGATCCGCTCACCGCGCGCAGACCTACCTGGGTAAAACTATCACCGGCAACGTTGTAGACGAAGACGGCGAGCGATGACGTATTTGTAGCAATGTTGTCAGCTTTCGGATCCGCAGCTCTTGACTCGAACGCGATCAAAGCTCCGTCACGGCTCAGCCGGCGTCCGGGACTGAAAAGACTGACACTTGACGCGGTGAAAGGCCCGCTGGTCTCGGACTTTGTGCGGGTGACCTGCTTAACGTTATCCAAACCGGTGGCGGTAACGTCTGCCAAATAAATTTCGGCGTTGCGATCACCATTAGTCTTTGGTGAGGCCAGGTCGGCAGTAGAGATGAACGAGACCTTATTACCGCTGGCTGACAATGATGGGTTCTGTTGAAAGACTAATCCGATCCCAACCACCGCGTCAGTAGTATTCGTTCCCTGTATAAATGCGCCGGGCGCTGCGGCAACGTTGCGAAAGAAAAGTTCCGGGTTGGCGTCCGAATTGCCAGTGCCGACTAAATTGCGCGTCGAGATGAAAGCGATCACAGCTCCGTCGTCACTAATTGTTGCTTCACGATTATCGTCAATCACGTCTGCAGGAAGAACCGATGGCCGTAATCCGGTGGGCCGGCTGCAGACCGTGTCGGTCACTCGTGTAAAGGTGCCGGTGGTGCTGAGATCCAGCAGCGGTACTTCGTCGCCGCTCGCTAAACCAGTAACTTCGGGGACGGTGAAACGGTAAATCCAAAGTTCCTGGTTGCCCTCAGGAGCGGGAGCAGTGGTGGTGCCGACAAAACCTGCCAGGTCGGTGCCGGCAAAGCTTGGAAGCGTTGGCGCGTTTGAACTGAAGACGATGGTGTAAGTCCGCGATCCAGGCGGGCCGCCCACCAGTGCCGGTTCAAAACTCAGCACCGGACGATTGTTGCTTATCTCATATTTTATTAGCGCTGGATCTGCCGGAGTAGGCGCAGGCGTCGGCGTTGGACTCGCGCTCGGACTTGGACTCGGCGAGGCTGAGGCAACTGGAACGTTTTTAGTATTGGTTATCTGGAAGATGCGTCGTTGGGCGTAATCGACCAGGAAGATTTCTCGATTGCCATCCGCATTATTTGGGTTTTGTGTAGCGACGTTGCCATTGGATTCAAACACAACAAACCGGCCGTTGGCCGAAATATCGTTCGTGAAAGAGGCGAACGGATTAAAGACATTGCCCGCCGGAGACGAAGTCAACTGAATAACAAACGGATCCGGGGTGGGGCTGGCGGATTGCGCAGCTACCGATGAATAGGCGCCGGAAACCAGCAAAAGCAGGGCAAGGGCACAGACTGAACCAAAAACTTGCTTCACAAAAATCCTCCGGAATAAAGACGCAGATACGAGCAGATTAGATGCCCTCGGGGAGCGAGCAGCAGTACGCGCTGGTGGAAAGAACTTAACACCCAGCAGCAAAAGAATCGACATTTTACGCAGAGACTCGGCTAATCGCAAGCTGCGCGTAAGCCGAATTAAATAAAGCCTTAACGCCATTTGGACAGCAGGGTGCTGAGCATTCGCCGAACAGTACAAATTTCTTGACAGTAAACCTTATCAAGCTAGAGTTTTGGCGTCTCCAAGAAATAACTATCAGCAGGGGCAGACGGCAGGAACGGCGACAGAAACTAAGTGCGGTACTCCTGCGTCCCAACAAAACCCGCCGCACCTAGCGTAAGCAACTGCGGCACTGCTGAAAAGGGAGCGCCCTCGCTCCCTTTCGAATTTCCCTTTTGCCGTCTGCCGTCTGCCTTCTGCCTTCTGCCTTCCGCCGTCTGCCGTCTGCCGTCTGCCTTCTGCCATCCTGCTTCTGGCTTCCGTTTCCTTACTTCT
>JANMKA010000179.1:0-4595 GCA_031371765.1 Blastocatellia bacterium | reverse complement strand
GCACGCACAACGATCGGGTTTGTACTCATCGCCGTCTTGCTATTCGCGCTTGCAGCTCTGGCCACCAACCAACTTGGCGCGATTGCGTGGGCGTTTGTCGCCGGCGCTTTGTGGCGTCGCAGCGCGATCGGGAAGAGATTTAGTGAGAGCCAAAGACCGCTTGCATCGGCCACGCTGATTTCATTTGTCTTCTTGCCCGTGATGCTGCAATCGCACGGCCGAAGACTAACTGGATTTCTGGGCCTCGTCATCGCTGTGTTCGCGGCGATTGTGTTCAAGTCCGTGATCGTGTGGGTCGGAATGAGATTGGGAGGAACGTCCTCCAGAAATGCGGTGCACACCGCCACCGCGATGGTCGGTCCAGGCGAAGTAGCCATTCTGTTTCTGGGATTCGGAATGACCAGATGGTTAATCGACGGCCCAGCTTATTTCGGCATAGTCGGATATGCATTGCTTTCAAGCGTCTTAATTCCGCTAGCGTGGCAAATCCAAGTCAACAGGGTGGCCCGCCAACTTGAAGTGATAGATAAACCGCAACCCTCGATCTATCAACGCAGAGCTAACGAGGTGAAGACCAATGCTTTCTGAAAGCCATTCAACACCGAGAGTCCACGATGATATGGCCGCACCTAGTCTCGTCAACCCCCTATCGACCCTCGAGCGTTTGCGCGAGATCGCTGACAAGCATCAGGTCTGTTACGAAGTCTGGCCCGAGCGGTCGGTTGCCGCAGGGCGCAAGATTCAAATCGGTTTTGAGTTGCAGCTATGTGGAACCAATAGTCACGTAGCCGCAGGTGAGCACCAGCCAGTCCCTGGCTGTGAATACTGCCACAGCACCTACGAAGACCTGCGAAAGATTGCTGAGTGGATCCTGCCGCCAGACGAACGACCTTCACGGTACGAGATTGGCGCCTTTGATCGTTCGCTGCATGTTGCTCCACATAGTCGGCAGTCGAGAAGCGAAGTGGTGCTCACGATCCATATCCTGCATCGAGCTGACTTCAATCGCGACGTTGACGATTGTGAAAACCGGTGCCTAACGGAGATGAAAGGTAGGCTTAAACAGTTGGGGATTTACGAAGGTAGGTGGCGCTCAGCAGCGGAAAAGACCGCCGTGCCAATTTGAACGATGGGCCTTGGATAAACTGAAAATGGTGAAGGCATGAAATTGATTGAGAAGCTAAAGGAAATGAAACTAGTGGAATTCAACACAGAAAGGCTGGTTACATGAAAGCCAGCCATACAAGTCTCTTGGTGCTCGCTGCGTTACTTCTGTTAACTCTGACGCGATCAGTGAGGTCGCAAGAGTTCTCATACAAAGTTCAGCAGGATCTATTCAAGGGCCACCGCGATGGTGAGCTGATCATTTCAACCAATGGTGTCGAGTATCGCCCCAAGCAGGCGAAGGACAGCCGGGTGTGGACCTACACCGACATCAAACTCTTTGAAATTCTCTCTCCCACGCGCTTACGTATCTGGACCTACCAAAATCGAAAGCTGGGCCAGGAAGAAAGCCTGACCTTCAAGATCATTGACGGGCAAATTGACCAGCAGTTCAGTGACTTCCTCAGGGAGCGCACCGCTCGCCCGTTGGTGACTTCCTTTACTAAACAGGAAACCGCCAGGGTGCCGCTAGCGCAAATACCTGTGAAGCATTTGCATCGTTTAGGTGGGTGCCAGGGAGTTCTAAAGGTTTATGCGGACGGACTCGAATATGAAGCACAGGACGGGCACGATTCGCGGAGTTGGCGCTGGACGGATGTTAGGGCCGTGGGTCGGCCAGACATCGATCGTTTCGAAGTGCTGACGTTTGAACCTCAGACGGGTGGGCCGAAGCGGAGTTTCAATTTCGTTCTGAAAGAGCCATTGGCTGATAAGACCTACGACTTGATCTGGAGTCGCGTCTTTCATCCAACTCCTCTGATTAGGATGAATGCTGCCGTTATTGAGAAATAGACTTGTCGCACTGGTATTTGGTGATTCAAATGACGGAGAAGCTTATCAAGACAACAATCAAACGTATCGGTGGAGCTGCGGGATTAGGTCGCATCCGTCATGTTTATCGTCCGTTTCGCAGGCATGCTAATTGGCATCTCTCGATGCTCCTCGGCGCTTTCTTGCTAATGGCTTCGAGTGCGCAGAGTCAGATCGTCGAGCCAAACATTAAAAGGGATGGTGAACAGGACAAAGCTGGAAACGTGAATATAGAGAGTTATCTGGATCACCTAATCTCCAAGGCTGTGACCGCGGGAGATGCAGCCATTGTAATCAGCGAGGCTGACAAGTACCGAACTGAGGCAGGCCAAAAGCTAAAGGCTGGACGTCGCGATGAAGGGCGCGCCTTGCTTCGACAAGCCGGCGAAGTGATTGCCGCCGCTGCTCCCGATGGAGACATCAAGCAAGAAGATCCTCTGCTTCGCGAATACCTACGAGAGATCACGAAGGAGTTAGTCGAGCTGGAATCGCCAGGCGCAACTTATTCCTCGTTATCAGTTGACGGAAATTCTGTCGGTGGCAGTTACGCAGCGCAACCGCGGGTCGCTGCTTTTCTTAACTATTACCAGGGTCGTGGGCGAGCGCGGTTGCTAATCGGCCAAGCTCGACTAGCTTCATACCGGCCCATGATGGCGCAAATTTTTCGTCGAGAGGGTGTGCCTGAATGGTTAATTGGCGTCGGCTTCGTTGAAAGCACTTACAACTCTGCAGCCCACTCACCAGCGCAGGCCCACGGTATCTGGCAGTTCATACCCGGAACCGGTGATCGCTACGGACTGCGACGGACAGCGTGGACGGATGAAAGAGGAAGCCCGGAGAAATCCACGCGCGCCGCAGCACGTTACCTTCGCGATCTGCACGCTCTCTTCGGAGACTGGCCGCTCGCGTTAGCTGCCTATAACTGGGGTGAAGGTCGCGTTGCCAAAGTTATTCATCGCACCGGCATCCGGGACTTCTGGAGCATGGCCGATCGCGGTCTGCTGCCGCAAGAGACTGCGAACTATGTGCCCTCGGTGCTGGCTGCGTCTCGCCTGTTGTTCGGGAACGGCAACCTTATCACTGAGGCACAACATAAAGATATCAATAGATTGGCAACAGGCTTGCGCCTGCCGCAAAAGACGCCTGCGATAGTAAGTCAATAGATATCGAATTCGTCCGCGATTTGACGATTGAGACCTGATCGAATCTTCAAGTAAAAGAAAGAAGGAAACATGACAACAGCGAAACCAGTAAGCAAAGATCCAATCTGCGGAATGAGCGTCGATGAATCATCCGCTCTCTCTGCCGAGCGCGATGGACAGACATTCTATTTTTGCAGCGACCACTGTCGACAAAAATTTATGTCCGCGCCCGCGGGAGCGAAGCCTGAGAAATTGGAAAATGAGCCGTCCTAAGAGAATTGGCGATCAGATTATGAAAGAGACGACAGTTCAAATAGACGGAATGATGTCCATCTTCGACGATGCGGGCGTTGAGAAACAGATCAAGCGCCGCGACGGTGTGGTGGGGGTGGACGCCAACTTCCTGAGTGGCACGGCGACCATCGTGTACGACGAGACTCGCGTCGCGCCGCGTGACATCGAAACATTTATCGCTGAATGCGGCTACCACTGTCGCGGCGAAGTAACACCGGCCCACCTCTGCGAGCCGAGCAAGCCACATGGGACGCCGACCGTCCGAGCGATTGAGCATAAGGATCACTCCGTATCTGCGTCTCCGACGCACTCGGCTGTCAAACCAGTAAAGGGGAAAATAAAAGCGGAAGTTCCTTCTCCACACATGGCTGGCGAAATTGCGGGGAAGGTCAAGGCCGAAGTCCCTCCCATTGGTAGCGAAGATCACGCGGGACACACGACGGAAGAGATGGCGCAGGACAAGGCGGAGATGGCCCAGGAGATGGGTCATGGGATGGGAGAGTCAATGGACGCGATGGTGCGCAATATGCGCAACCGATTTTTCGTCACGCTCGCCCTTGCAGTGCTTATCTATCTCTACGCGCCGATGTTCCAACAACTCACCGGCATTGCGTTGCCAACGCCGTTTGGAATTTCGAAGGAACTGCTCGGGTTCCTGCTTACAACGCCGGCGGTTTTGTACGGCGGCTGGGTTTTCTACATAGGCGCCTGGCGGGCGCTCAGAAACGGTGTCGCCAACATGGCGGTGCTCGTTTCACTATCAGTGTTGGCGGGCTATCTCTTCAGCGTTGGCGCGACCTTCTTCTTCACTGCTGAAGTCTTCTATGAGGCGGTCGCCGTGCTGCTCGTCTTCATCCTGCTCGGTCACTGGCTGGAGATGCGCGCGCGGGCCGGGGCCTCGAAAGCCGTGCAGTCGCTCTTGAGCCTCGCGCCGCCGAAAGCGACGGTGATACGCAATGGTCAGCCTGTCGAGGTGCCAACCTCTGAAGTCGTAATGGACGACGTTGTGATGATTCGTCCTGGTGACAAGTTACCGGTGGATGGCGAGGTGGTGGAGGGCGAGTCGAACGTAGATGAGTCAATGATCACTGGCGAGAGTATGCCTGTCAGAAAAGTTGTTGGCGACAAGGTCATCGGCGCGACGATTAACAAGACCGGCACGTTTCGCTTCCGCGCTACCAAGGT
>JANMKA010000173.1:0-20266 GCA_031371765.1 Blastocatellia bacterium | reverse complement strand
GGCCAACCAGCACGTTAACTGCGACGGCTTCTTTGTTTTGTTTGAAAGACGCTTTGTAGGAGTTCTCATCCGCGAAAGCGAACGAGCTGCTCGCTACGATGATCAATGACGCCAGCAGCAAATATGGTCGGCGTGTGATTGGGGAACGGCTGTACATATCTCTTGCTCCTTTGGTTTCAATACTGATTTGTCGCGGTTATGTCGATTTCGCGCGCGAATCTGGTTAGGGAAAATCTACATTCCGTTTCTTTGCACCCTCGATCATCTCGACCGATGCACGCGGCGGCGCAGGACTTGGCGTTGTCGCGACTGGTTTGACCTCGGCACGAACGTGGTGCACTGCTGGTTTTGACGCCGGCTTAACCTGTTCACTCTTTAGCGATCCCGGATCGGGCACCGGCGTGGCTCGATCACCGCCTAACAGTCCGCGTTTATTGATTCCAGGGGTTTGCTCGTCGCCCTGGTCCACTGAATTGCGCATGACGAGTTGCAAGTGACCTTCGCTCGCCGCTAATGCCAGTTTCTCCGCCTGTTCCGGAAGCACCAGCAGCGTCACTGCCTTAACACTGTTTGCTTCGCGTTGGTCCTCGGGCTTGTCTATGTTCTGACCGTTCGCAAGCACCTTGATGTTCTGCAAGACAATTTTTGAAATGGGATCCTGCATACCGGCTTTTTCAGCCGGGTCGATAACGACTACTACGTCCACCAGCGTGCCCGGCATGATGAAACCGGAAATTCCTACAACGTCATCAACCTTGACCGTCATCGCCCGATAGCCTTCGGGAATCACGGCGGAAAGTCCGCCCGCCGTGCCTTCAGGTGCAAGGCGCGCTTCCGTGATTGGTTCGCGCGGAGCGATGTTGGTCACCGCAACGCGTCCCGTTAATTTGTCGGCTGACTCAAACGCGCCATCAGGAGTCGACTCCTTTGGGAATTGGACCACCATCACCTGCTCCGGGATGATCTTCGTGCCCACGGGAATGGCCACTTTGGCAACTGCCACACGAGTCAGGTTCTTTGTGTAGGCCTGAGCGCTGGACAAATACCGGCTGACCGAAAAGGCCGCGAGTAATCCGAACAGCAGTGCTCCGACTAAAACGATGAAGAAGCGTTTGTTGCGCATAGTTAACTCTCCGTGTGGTTCAGTTGGTCGTCAGGCGACCCTGGATTTTCAAGCTCGAAAGATAGCGATGGAGATAATGCTGCCCATGGTGATAGCGACGCCGTAGGGAATGGTATGAGTGCGATCAGCCGGCACCGCAAACTTGGGCATCTGCCAGCCCGGTAACAAGCCAACTAATATTTGCAAGACGCGATGCAGGGTGGTGATGACGGTACCCGCGCGGATGATCGACACTAGGGCCAACAAACCTCCGGTAAGAACAACGACCAGGAAAGTTGGCACAACCAATTGCGCCCCGGTTACCGCACCAATTGCTGCGAAGAGTTTCACATCGCCGGCGCCCATCGCGCCGAAGATGTGAAGTATGAACATGAGAATGAACGCCAGGCCGCAGCCGCCAAGGCTAGTTGCGACCCCCGCCAGGCCGCCAAAAATCCCGTTCAGCGCCAGACCACCGGCCAGTGCTGCCAGCACAAACGCGTTGGGAATTCGACGATAGCGAACGTCGTGATAACCGATGACAATTGCCAGCGGAACCAACAGTCCAATGTTTACCAGTGCTTGAGACATTTCGGTTATTGCGGACGGTTGAAAGTGGAAAGTGTTGACGCGCGCGTTAGCCGCCGACCCGCGTCACCAGTTCGTTAAGCCGGACGCCAATCGCATTGCCGAGCGCTGAGAACGCGCCCGCAACCGCGATGGCAACCAGAGCTGCGGCTACCGCATACTCGGAAAGTTCGAGACCATTCTCGTCTAGCAGAAAGTTCTTCATGGCGTTCTGCCTTTCTCCAGGCTATTTGGAGATGGTCGTGCCCAGCGAAGTGATCTTGTCACCGATGGCGGTGCCCAAAGCCGTAAAAGCGCCGACAACCGCGATGGCCACCAGCGCCGCCGCGACCGCGTACTCCGAAAGTTCAAGACCTGTTTCATCAAGAAGGAACTTTTTCATTGTCTTCACCTCTTTATCGTGGGGATGATTTCAAGGTTTTGAATTGAACTGGGCCAGACGCGCTCTTTCGAAGCTCATGATTCGACAAGAACGCGCTGGTCCATCTCGTTGTCACAACTACTTGGAGATCGTGGTTCCAAGCGTGGTGATTTTTCCGCTGATGGCGGTGCCGAGGGCGGTGAAAGCACCGACCACTGCGATCGCAACCAAGGCTGCGGCAACTGCGTATTCCGACAACTCAAGACCGGTTTCATCGCGAAAGAATTTGCTAATCATTGTGTTTGCTCCTTTAAGTTTGTGTTGTTGCTGATCGTTTCTTTGCCTGGTACTGCGGGCCCTGAACCACTCATGACGGAAGGGCCACTGTTGAATGTGGCCCCTCGCGGCTGCTGCGCGATGCGGAAGGGGCATTGACCGTGCGGCGGCCAAAGCCGTTTATTCCGCTCACAACAGCGCCACAGAGAGTTAGCGCCAAAAGCAAGAAGCCATTACCGCGCGCGAGCATGATGCTGGCATTTAGAACTGCCAACGTAAGCACGGGTGCGGCGATTGCGATTGCTACCAGCGAGATGAACTCTTTAGTGGTTATAGACTTCATGAGATTCCGTAGCCTGTGGGCCTTTCTCTCTTTTTTCTCGCGACGCAATGTTGCTCGCGACGCTCTTGCACTTAACAAGCTACGTGCCATGCGACCGAACACTCGGAAATGACGCAGTTGTGCTCTTTTCGAAGCGCTACGCGCACAGCCTTGTAGCCCGCGGTTAACAGAACCGCGCCGCTGTTAGATCGGTTGTCGCATTCGCAGAAGAGCGTTTGGAAGTTTTTGCTGAAGCTTTAGGCAGTGTCGCCAGCGGTTTACACGTCTAGTTCCGCGATTATCCCTGCGGGCTACAAATTTTGCTTCCGACAAAAACAAAAGCACCCGAGATTGCTCTCGAGTGCTTCTGCAACTGTGAAGTACTATCTGGTCAATTGCGTTCGGCGCGAAACTGTAGGCCCGGTTCGGTATCTTCCTGAAGAAAATCTGTGACGTCGATAGCCAGCCGCTTTAACTTCTTGTAAAGCGTTTGCCGCGAGCCAAGACCTAAGGCTTCGCTGGTTCGGGCAACATTGCAGTGGTTGCGCTTCAGTGTTTCAGTTATGACGCGTCGTTCGTACTCTTCCAACAATTCCTCAAGCCGTTCCGGCGATTGCTTATCGTCCTTGTCATGAAACTGAGCCGGCCAGATGTGTTGACTGAGGTTGTTTGGTTTTATGTATTCGTCCTCTTCAGCGTATAAGACGAGCCTTTCAATCTCGCCCGCCAATTCCCGCACGTTGCCGGGCCACGGATACGCTTCCAGAATGCGAACGGCGTCCCAGGTAATGCCCGCCACCGCGCGGTCGTTGCGGCGCGCGAAATGAGAGAGGTAATGCGAGATAAGAGCGGAAACATCTTCCGGACGTTCCCTGAGCGGCGGCACCTTAACGGTCAGCGCGGCGATGCGATAATAAAGATCTTCTCGGAAGAGTTGCTCGCGTACCAACAGGTCGAGATCTTTATGCGTGGCGGCAATGACGCGAACGTTAACTTTACGTGGAGACTGTTCGCCGAGGGGATGGATTTCCCCTTCCTGCAGGAACCGCAGCAGTTTTGGCTGCAACGCCAGAGGCAAATCGCCAATTTCATCGAGGAACAACGTGCCGTTTTCTGCAGCGCGCACTAACCCTTCACTGTCTCGAAGCGCGCCGGTAAAACTTCCGCGGCGATGCCCGAATAGCATGCTCTCGATCAAGTCAGGCGGCGCTGCCGAACAATTGAAGGGAATGAACGCTTTCGCAGCGCGCTTGCTTAGCCTATGGATGGCATGGGCCACCAATTCTTTGCCGGTGCCTGACTCACCGGTGATTAACACGGTCGAATTTGAATCCTTGATTCGCGCCACGACCCGCGCGACTTCGTCCATCGCCCGGCTGGCGAAAATCATTCCCGGCAGGATTGCTTTGTCGTCCTTTTCCTCGGTGGTCTTCAGCACCCGACTGGGCCGATGCAGCGCCACGTGAGAATGGGCCAGTCGCGTCGCATCGACAATGCCGCCAAGAGCCTTTGCCTGGGCAGCGGAGATTGGACGCACGCACTGGCCATACAAAGCTGCGCCTTCGCGTTGCGCTTGCGAGCTGCTCAGTACAAACCAAACGCAAGTATCGCCGGCTTTGACCTTGGGCCAGTCGGCCTCCCCGGTCAACACTTTGATCAGATCCGCCTCGGCCAAAGAGATTTCTGTCTCCTGCAAGCCTTCGACCCATTGAAGGTGTGGCGTCGAGCTGGGTCCGAAACTCCAAATCGAAAGACCATACATAGGTGCGGTCGCTTCCACTACCAGGCTGAGCTTGAGCATTACTTCATAGAGAAGTTCCGGACCGGACTCCGCAGCCTGGCACAAAGCCCGCAGGATTGAACTCATCGGTAATTGATTGTCGTTGGTCAAAGTCTTGGCGCGATCCTGGTGGCCAGTCGAACTTCACACACGGTGTTTCGGCAAAATCGCAGCTAGCAATTTCAGAAAGGGCTGAGCGGAATCAATTTTGAGGGCAAGGTTGCGCGACGGTGCAGTCAGATCACCCGTAGTAAGCTCGGGACGGGTTTCGCCTTGGAGTCTAGTCGCGCCAAGGTGGAGTGTCAACAATTTTAAACGCTCGAGTGGCCGTACCCGAAGAACGTCTGAATTGTGTTCGCCAGCCGTTCGCCCTTTTAGTCCATTAAGCGCTCTTACTTCATGTAACCGTTGAACTTACGTTACGAAACCGTTGCAAAGAAATTGCTTTACACCCTTAAGCACCGGTGCTACATTCCGCCAACCTTGACCCTAAACCGTTGACTGGCAACGGATTGAACAGAGTTTTTAGCGCAGCCTGTTGTGGTAAACATAGCGGAAACACCCGCTATCTTGTGCATAGCCGACTAGGTTTAGTTAAGCAGACTCTTAAAAATAACATGCCTATTCAGTTTGGAACCTCCGGATGGCGAGCTGTAATTGCTGACGAATTCACCTTCGCCGGCGTGCGGTCCGTGACGGGAGCCATCTGCTCCCATTTCGGTTCCAAAAAAGCGGCAAGTGACGTGATGGTTGTTGGTTATGACACACGTTTTCTTGGCGAACAGTTTGCTCGCGAATGTGCCGACATCGTGACTGCACACGATTTTCAAGTGCTGCTTTGTGATGGCCCGGTACCGACGCCGACTCTTTCCCACGCTATTCGCACGCGCAAAGCGGTTTGCGGAATCAATTTCACGGCATCGCACAATCCACCGGAATACAACGGCATGAAGCTTTCGACCGCGGATGGTGCTCCTGCGTTGCCGGAAATTACCCGTAACGTCGAGCAACTAATTAAGGACGTCGAGCGAAGTCAAAACAAAACGCATTCCGACCAGTCCTCGTTGCAAACGTTTTCGGCGCGCCCCGATTATCTTGCTGATCTGAGTACCAAGATTAAGTTTGACGTAATCAAAAGCGCTGGAGGGCGATATGCCTACGACCCAATCTGGGGAACAGGCCGCGGCTACCTGGATGAAGCGCTACGGATGCATGGTCTGGAAGTTGAAACTATTCACGATTGGCGCGATGTACTTTTCGGCGGCAGAGCGCCGGAGCCTGAAGAAAGTCACTTAAGCGAGCTGCGTGAATTAGTCTTGTCTAAGAAATGCGTGCTCGGTCTGGCAACAGATGGCGACGCCGATCGTTTCGGAGTCATCGACTCGAATGGTTCCTTCATCTCCCCCAACCAATTGATTGCGCTTCTCTTCGATTATTTGGTGGAGTCAAGGCAATGGAGCGGGGGCGCTGCTCGCTCGGTTGCAACTTCTCATCTGGTCGATCGCGTTGCTGAAGCACGCGGTTTGCCAGTTTATGAAACACCAGTCGGTTTCAAATACATCGGAGAATTGATCAATGAAAACAAGATTGTCATCGGCGGTGAAGAGTCGGCGGGACTGTCAATCCAAGGTCACTATCCGGAGAAAGATGGCATCCTTGCGTGTTTGCTCGCAGCGGAGGCAGTTGCGGCGCGCGGCACGAGTCTGACGGAGCAGTTGAATGAGCTGTACGCCCGGGTCGGCAAGCTTGAATCCGGTCGCACGGGCATTCGCCTGACTCCGGAAATAATGAAAGCACTGCCCGATAAACTCAAACAGGATCCCAAAGAGATTGGCGGCCGGCGGGTTGACCGCACCAATCGTCTTGATGGTGTGAAGTTCATTTTTGCCGACGGCTCCTGGCTTTTAATGCGTCCGTCAGGGACCGAACCGGTAGTTCGCATTTACGCAGAATCAGAATCAGCAAAAGACGTGGAGGTGCTCCTTGAGCAGGGTCATAGATACTTACTGGGTGGATGAACGGATTCGGGCGCAGCGCGTTGCGCCTCGAGTAGCTTCTCCGTTGGCATCAGTCAAAGAGATTTCTCTGGATATTATTGGCACTCGCGCCGAAGTCCGGCGTCGCGGTGGATTAATACCAGCATGGGTAATCTTTGGAATGATTATCCTGGGAACGTTTGCCATCTGCGTCGGCGTGACGATGCGGACACGTACCAGAATGTCTTTGGCTTCCGATCAATATGTTCGTATGCAAACGGATGTTGAGGGATTACGTAACACGAACCAGTCGCTGCGATTGGAAATTGAGAAGTTGCGTACCGACCCTCGCACCATCGAAGTCGCTGCTCGCAGCCGGCTGAACATGGTACGGCCCAACGAGATTGTAGTGCCCGTCGAATGAGCAATTGGGGAAGCTCCTTCGCAACGGACAACACTGGAATTGATTTTACCTGCCGGTTGCCCGCTAGTTCCCCTTCTTGAACGCCACGCATCGCGAGTGCCTGCCGAGAACGCGCGGTTGTGACTGCCATCACAGCCGCGCTCCCCTCTTAAAAATCAATAGCAAACCTGAGTGCATAGTCGTGTTGACACGTCTATACGTGTAAACTAATATCGAACTCCATTTAGCAACGATTCTTAAGTTCTATGCCTGAAACCAAGGTCACTTCTCCAGCACAGGAAGCGTTCGAGGAATGGGAGCGCGAGACGCTTCAACCAGTGCTCGAAAAGCACCCCGAACGAAAATCCAGTTTTCAGACGGTCTCGCTTGAAGAGACCAACAGACTTTACTCGCCCGCCGATGTTGAGCCGCTTGATTTCGAGCGCGACATTTCCTTTCCCGGCAACTTTCCCTACACGCGCGGCATACACCCAACCGGCTATCGCGGCAAGCTTTGGACCATGCGCCAGTTTGCTGGCTTTAGCACGCCGGAAGAAACGAATGCACGATTCAAGTATTTACTGGCCCAGGGCCAGAACGGTCTTTCGGTAGCGTACGACTTGCCGACTTTGATGGGTTACGACGCTGATTCCCCGCTCTCCGAAGGCGAAGTCGGGAAATGCGGCGTGGCGGTTTCGTCGTTGGCCGACATGGAGGTGCTATTCGACGAGATACCTCTCGAGCACGTCACCGTATCGCAAACCATTAATGCGCCTGCCTCCGTCTTGTTGGCGATGTATTTGGTAGTCGCTGAGAAACAAGGCGCCGACTGGAAAAAAATTTCCGGCACGCTGCAAAACGACATCCTTAAGGAATACATCGCGCAGAAGGAATGGATCTATCCGATTCGTCCGGCGATGAAGCTGGTGGTGGATACTTTTGAATTCTGTACGGAGCATGTGCCGCGCTACAATCCGGTTTCTGTCAGCGGCTATCACATCCGTGAAGCGGGCGCCACCGCCGTGCAGGAGCTCGCGTTTACGCTGCGCGATGGTCTTGAATACGTAGAATGGGGTATTCGCGCAGGGCTTCACTTAGACGAGTTTGTGCCGCGGATTTCTTTCTTCTTCAACGCTCATAATGATTTCTTTGAAGAAGTGGCGAAGTATCGCGCGGCCCGCCGCATTTGGGCGCGCGAAATGCGCGATCGCTTTGGCTCAACGAACGAGCGCACGCTGAAACTGCGGTTCCATACGCAGACAGCAGGCGTATCATTAACGGTCCAACAACCGCTGAACAACATTGTCCGCGTTGCCATCCAGGCGCTCGCCGGCGTGCTGGGCGGCACTCAAAGTTTGCACACAGACGCTTATGACGAAGCGCTGGCCCTGCCGACGGATCGCGCTGCGTTAATCGCTTTGCGCACGCAGCAGATCATCGCCGAGGAAACAGGCGTAGCGAACACGGTAGATCCGCTGGGCGGGTCTTACTACGTGGAATCTCTGACGCAAAAAATGGAAGACGGAGCGCGGGATTATTTCCGCCGCATCGATGCGATGGGTGGCATGGTCAATGCAATTGAGAAAGGTTTTCCACAACGCGAACTACAGGACTCGGCGTATCAATATCAAAAGGCGGTCGAGCGCGGTGAGCAGGTAATTGTCGGCGTCAATAAATACGCGATGGAGGGCGAGCCCGCGGTCCCCACACTCGTAATCGACGAATCCGTTCGCGAGCATCAGCTTAATCGCTTGCAACAAACGCGCGATCGGCGCGATGGCGGCGCCGTAAGCAAAGCGCTCGAGAAACTCCGACGCGCTGCCCAGAACAACGAAAACACTATGCCGGCGACGATTGAGGCAGTGCGCGCATATGCCACTCTTGGTGAGATTTGTTCAGCGCTGCGTGATGTTTACGGCATCTATGAAGAACCTGCGTTCTAACCCCGCAAATTGACCCGGCCCCAAAACATGAATATCCGGCTACTGTTGTTGCTCATTCTCTGCCTCCTCGTTCCCAACAACTATTCCGACCCCGTAACTCAAGCGGCGACAGCCAGGACCGATAGAGTGATCGTAAAGCCGAGAACGATTGTGATCGTTCGCAGCGGCAAACTAGCAAGAGATTTTCCCGAAAAGAGACGAGCAACGATCAGGTTTCCAATAATTAGCGGGCTTGCTGACGCGCGCGTTTTGCGAAAAGTGCAATCGATCCTGCAAATCAAAGACGTGTTCGATACTTCGATTGCCGAATATCGCGAAGACAATTGGTTGGAAGAGTTCGATTACAAAGTGAACTACAACCAAAACCACATTCTGGATATCACCTTTATCCAGAGCGGAGCGGGCGCTTATCCCGACAGCCAATCCAAACACTTCGCAATCAATCTTAGGAATGGAACGGTCATCAAGGCGTCTGACACCTTCGAATCGCACAAACTTATCCCGCTTGCCGGTCTGGTCGGGACAAAATTTCGAGCGGAACTGGCCCAAATTCTGAAAGATCTGGCCGAGTCCAAAAGCGACCCCGAGGACGTCCGAATCGCAAGGGAAGCGCAGGAAGCGCTTGAATTCAAGCTTTCTGATATTGACGATTTCTCCATCGGCGACAAAGGCGTGACGTTCCTTTACGACGCCGGATATCCGCATGCGATACAGGCGTTCGAACCTAATGGCGAGTATTTCTTTTCTTACGCAGAACTGAAGTCCTATATCAAACGGGACGGTCCGTTGGGGCAATTCATCCACTAAGGCTACAATAAATTTATGAACGAACGAAAAATCCGCGTGCTGGTTGCCAAGCCAGGTCTCGACGGCCACGATCGTGGAGCGAAAGTCATTGCGCGCGCTTTGCGCGATGCCGGCATGGAAGTTATCTACACCGGCCTGCGCCAAACTCCTGAAATGATTGCGGCAGCAGCGCTCCAGGAGGATGTTGATGCTGTGGGCGTTTCGATTCTTAGCGGCGCGCACAACACCCTGTGTCCGCGCATTGTACAACTGCTCCGCGGCCAGGGCATGGACGATTGTCTGGTGCTGTTAGGCGGCATTGTTCCCCAGGACGATATCGCAAAACTGAAACAGCAAGGCGTCGCGGAAATTTTTCTGCCCGGAACATCCACCGAAAACATCGTCAAGTTTCTCCGCGAAAACGTAAAACCACGCGAGTAGGCGAATGGCAAGGACGTCTGCAATCCTTACCGAGGTCGACGGCGCTATCGCCGTCATCCGTTTTAATGAACCTGCCAGACGTAATCCCCTTTCCAGCTCCACTCTCGACGAACTTGCAGACGCAGTGTCATCTTTTACTGAACGTGAAGACCTAAAAGCGATCATCTTCACCGGCGCGGAAGACGTGTTTGCCTCAGGCGCCGACATTCGCGAATTGACCGAACTCGATCCAGAACGTGCTGTTGAGTTTTCAAGGTTCGGTCAGAAACTTTTTCAAGCCATCGCCGACGCCAGCCAGGTGACGATTGCCGCCATCAACGGCTATTGCATGGGTGGCGGCTTTGATTTGGCTCTTGCTTGCGACCTTCGCATCGCGTCGCCGCAAGCTGTATTCCGGCATCCTGGCGCGCGCTTGGGCATCATCACCGGCTGGGGCGGCACGCAAAGACTGTCCCGCATCGTTGGGCGAACACGCGCAATAGAAATCTTTTGCACAGCGCGCAGCTTCACAAGTAGCGAGGCTCTTGAAATTGGGCTGATTTCTCAAGTATCTCATCCCATATTGGACTACGCCATCAGGCTTGCACACTTCTACTAAACAAGCGCAATAAAAAAAGCGCCGGACCCAAGTCCGGCGCGTATGACAGATTAGGCGTGAGGCCTAAAGTGCTTAGTCAGAATGAGAAGCGGGCCCCAAGCTGAACTGTCAAGGGAATACCCACAGGAGGGCCAAAACCTGGACCAAAAAGTGTGAGCGGCTGAAGGAAGCCACTGGCGGAGTTTGCGAAGCTGC
The DNA here is from genome assembly GCA_031371765.1 of Blastocatellia bacterium. Taxonomy (GTDB): domain Bacteria; phylum Acidobacteriota; class Blastocatellia; order Pyrinomonadales; family Pyrinomonadaceae; genus PSRF01. Next base: position 9,495 of record JANMKA010000173.1, on the reverse strand, counting down.
GTCCGCGCTGGTCGGCAAATGACAGATTCTCTGTATTGAACAAATTGTAGAAGTTGATATATGCGTCGAGCTTTGCTCGCTCTCCCAAGTGGAACGGCCTGCTAACGCGCAAATCCGTATTGAAATACCGACCGGTCTTTTTCCGGACATTACCAGCGCTGTCCACAACAAATCCTGAACGCTGGCTGTTTACTTTGGTCTGTTGGCAGCCAAGCGGATTAAGCGCTCTGAGAGCTGTCAGATTGCCACGGGCGGCGAAAACGGCCATAGGATCCGCGCTGGCGCAGATTCGATCAACGTCAGATCGTCCGTCACTGTCAATGTCAAAGCCAGTCACGAGAGAATAAGGTCTGGCACTTGCCAGTTGCATGATGGGCGCGAGTTGAAACCCTCCGGGCAAATCGAATACACCACTAACAACTATCCTATGCCGCTCGTCGATGCGCGTCGGGCCAAACTCCTCGGGGAGGAACTGTCTTTCGCGGGTAACGTTAATATTGGAACTCGAGTACGAAGCCACAGGCTGGCCGCCCCAAGACCGTGAACTGGAAAGCACATAGCTTGCATTGAGCAGAGAGCCGCGGGAACGTCGACGGAGTGTCGTAGTCCAACTGTCAAACAGGGAGCGGTTGGTCGTGCCATAAATTAAGATTCGTGCAAGGCGTCCCGCTCCGAGTCCAGCATCCGCAAAAGCCTTACTCAGGACGCGGCTGTTTGCGCCGCTCACGCATAATGGTGAGGTCGGCGTCGCCCCTGGGAAGGCTGGGTTACAGAATGCCAGCCTCTGATTCGTATGCTGCACCCGCGGTTCGTGGATGCCGAGCGTGTGCACGTAATCGCTGGAAATTACGAACCCATGGCCCAGGGTCTTTTCAATGCCGAACGAAAACTTTTGCACGTAAGGATCTTTAGCGTCCGGATCAATAATGCGCCCGACTGAACCTGATGCTAACTCGGTCAGCGTTGAACCGGCTGGAGGGGCTGGCAGAGGATCGACACCAAACCGAAATCCTGTTAAATCGCTAGGACCTAGATCCAAGATCTGCTGGTACAGGGTTGCATTGACCTGCTGCTGAGAGAAGAGTGTAAGGTTCTGGAAAATCTGATCATAAAAGATTCCATAACCGCCCCGGACTACAGTTTTGCCATCGCCATTCATGTCCCAGGCGAAACCGATGCGCGGCTGGAACTCAAGGAAACTTGGTGTCTTGCGTCGCAACTTCTGTGCATTTCCGGCAAGCGCCTGAGCAAATGGATGTTGGATCTGCTTGAGAAGTTTCATTGTGCGGTTGTTTGTTTGGTCAATCAACACGCCGATGTTGGCATCCCAGCGTAACCCGAGATTGAGGGTTAAGCGCGGTGTGACCTTATAGTCATCCTGGAAATACAATGCCAGCTGATGCATTGGAGGCTGAGCGGTATCTCCTGCGCCATCAAAGAAAGTTATGTTCTGAACGGCGCCCGGCGTAGCGAATCCTTGAGGACTGTTTTTGAGTGTCAATGGGTCTGAACCAAACGTCACTTGATAGCCTTTGGCCCCAAAGAAGAAGAATCCACCTATCTTTGTATGAATGTAATTTACTCCAAACTTCATAGAGTGCTTATTCACGAGCCACGAGAAGTCGTCGCGCAACTGATATTTGCGCTCCGTCGTCATTTGCGGGACATTGACATTTGCACCTGTCTGTACCGACGGAAATATAAGATTTGGTTTATCGGTAACTGCGAGGATCGAGTTAGTAAAATCTTGGAAGTGGAACGCGAACTGATTCAGCTGTGTCGGACTAAGCGTATAGGTGTGGCTCACAACAAAGCTGTACATTTTGTTATTCGTGGTATTACCGCCTGTCAGATCTGATGGCAAGCTCGCATCGAATTGATCATTTGGGGAAGTAAACTTCTGTTGGGAGTAGCGATAGAACATTGATTGCTTATCGCTAATCCGATGGTCGATTTTGGTTGTGATCAATGTGTCGTCATAGGGCGTCGGAATCTCAGGGACAGCAGTCACTCCCGGAATGGCAGCTATTTGCGGTAGTTTTGCAGGATTGATGAGGACATTTTGCCGCTCACGGAAACGTTCGTAAGCCCCAAAGAAGAAGAGCTTATCTCGAATAATGCGCCCGCCGACAGAGCCGCCAAACTCTTCGCGATTGTACTTAGACTTTTCTCCCGTTGATTGCTTCTCAAAAAAATCCTTAGCGCGCAACGACTGATTGCGGAAGTTCAGGAACGCCGAGCCATGAAAATCGTTACTTCCCGATTTGGTCACCACGTTGACCACGCCGCCGACGGCGCGGCCACTCTCTGCCGTCCAACGATGTTGAAGTACTTGAAATTCCTGGATTCCCTCATACGCGAAGTTCTGTAACAGACCGCCAACTACGTTATCCTTGTTGTCCCCTCCATCCACGTTAACATCCAGCTGACGACCGTCGCCGCCGTTCATGGCAACGTTACCGACGCGAGCTTTTGTGGGATCGAAATTACCCGCGGGCCGCGCTTCCGGCATGATCACTGAAAGGTTGGCAAACGTCCGATTGATGAGCGGAAGATTTTCCACTTCGATTGGCGAGACAACACCGCCAAGTTCAGACTTGGTAGTTTCGATAAGGGCCGCTTCCGAGGTGACGTTAACGATCTCGGCCAACTCGCCGGGCTTAAGCTCCAGGTTTAGCGTTGGCTTAGCTCCAACATTCAACTCAAAATCTTGCAGCAAGGCCTTGCTAAACGTCCTGGCCTCAACGGTCACGTCATACTTTCCCGCAGGCAATTGTGCGATTGTGTATTCGCCCCCACCGTCAGTGGTTGTAGTTCGCACAGCTCCTGTACCCTTGTTTGTCGCGGCGACCGTAGCACCGGGCACTACGTTCCCTTGCGAGTCTGTGATGCGACCTGTGATGTCACCTGAAGTTACCTGGCCGTAGCCGGGCACCGTGATACAAATCAAGAGCGCTAGAACCATCCCAAGCGGTTGAAGCGTGAACTGGAAAGTGTTTCTCATATGACCCCTTTCGGATTCGTAGTTGAGTAAGTAGAACCTTACGAGAGCAGCCCCGGTCCGTGTTGGTAAGAGCGCCATTCTCTACCTCACCACTCGGAGGTGTCAATGATTTCTTTTGTCCATAAAATTGAACGCACTTCGGGGACTTGTTCGAGCAAAAACCCTTGGATTCCTGACGGGAGCTAGCCTTTTGCTTTACGGAGGAATTTGTCAATTCCCGTGCGGCAGTCATCCGTCAGGCGGGCGATGACATTGGTATCAGCGCCGGCGGCAAGCGCTTCGGGAAAGGCCAGCCCGTCGATGTGGTAAAGGAGGGTCTTAGTGAGGCCGACGGCCGAGCGGCTCAGCTTTTCAAATTGGCCGGCATAGGCCCTGACTTCAGCTGCAAAGGTCTCTTCTGCAAAAACTTGATTGACGAACCCAAATTTCTGGGCGGTTTCAGCGTCGATTTCGGATCCACGCGTCAGCAACTCGAATGCGCGCTTCTCGGAAACGTTGCGACGGAGAACCGCCGTTACCATCGCCGGCACGAAACCTATCTTCACTTCCGGATAACCGAAGCGGGCGTCGGCGGAAGCCAGGACAAGATCGCAGGCGCTCGCAAGTCCACAGCCGCCGGCAAGTGCTCTTCCGCGAACTGCGGCAAGCACGGGCACCGTTACCGATCTGATCAAAATAAACAACTCCAGCAACGAGCGCGCATCTTCAGCGTTTTCAGCGACAGAACCATCCGCAATTTTTTGCAGCGCTGAAAGATCAGCGCCCGAGCAGAAATCCTTACCGGCGCCCGTGATGATGATTGCGTTTATAGATGCGTCGTCGTTTGCTTTGCGCAACGCAGTCTGCAACTGTTCGATCATTGCATCGTTGAGGGCGTTACGTTTTTCGGGACGATTAAGAGTGAGCGTGGCGACCGCGCCTGCGACAGCGTAAAGAACGACTGGGGTTTCGTTGGTCATCGGGGGAACGATCGATCGATCAGGATATCAGTTCAAATGACTGCGCTTCTTCATCGGACACGTCGATCATCATTCGCAGTAGGGCAGTCGAAAAAGTTTTGCCCTGCGCATCGGTCATCAAGGACAGCGTGCCGCCGCCGCCGAGGCTGTGATGCAGCAGAAAATTCAACGCGCCAAGATTGGGCAACTCAAATCTTTCTACGTCGCCTTTGCAAATGCCTTTGAAGTGTTCCTTAACCCGCGCCGCGGTTACCTCGCGCACGAGCAACGGATAGATCTCATCCTTGAAAGCAATCAAACCGACATTCGCAGTGTCGCCTTTGTCGCCCGAACGCGCGTGCGCAAGTTTTACAAGTTGAATCTTCATCAGCGTTAATTGGAACGAAGGCATTATCACTTCTCATTTGACATAGATCATTTGTCATTGCGGACAAACGAGAAACGTCAAATGAGATATCACAAATTCCTTTTTAACTTCTGGTTCCTATACCTCTATTAATTCTACCTTGGGTTCAATCTCATGCTTTGGAATCAGCGCCGGCCAGTACGCAACAATCTCTTCAACCTTCGGTCGGCCGCCGGCAAAGCCAGTTACGCCCGGTGGTCCGGTCAAGACCAGCGGCGCAATCTCCTTGGTAAATCTCTCAACGTCCGCCCGGTTCTGACCGCGCACGCCAACGCGCAATTGAACTTCCGGAAGATCGGGCGCTGGGTTTCCGGCGAGTGGTCCATGCGTCGCGTTCGCGCCCACAAACTCCGTCAGTATCTCGTCAAACTGTAGGCCCAGTCGATCCAGACGTCCTCTTAGGATTCGGTCTGCGGCTTGTGCCTTGTCGAACGCGTCTGGCCAGGAGTAGACGAGCGTTCCGACTGCCTTGTATCCGGCCGAGTAACTGATTGAGACTTTGAAAGTATCGGTGGCCGGCCGGCCTTCGATGCCAAAGACGCGGACCCGGTCGCGGCCTTCATATTCGAGTTGCACAGTCGTGAAGTCCGCTACGCAATCCGGCGTAATGTAATCGCGCGGGTCGCCCATCTCGTAAACCAGTTGCTCTTTAACCGACGGAATGATCACCCAGCCGCCGGTGCGTTCATGTTTCGTAATCACAAAACTGCCGTCCGGGGCTGCCTCAACCAGAGGAAACCCGACGTTCGCAAGATTAGGAATACTGCGCCACTCGTATTGGCAGTTCCCTCCTGAGCACTGGGCGCCACACTCAATAATGTGTCCGGCAATCGTCCCCGCCGCCAACCTGTTCCAGTCGTCACTGGCCCAACCAAACTCATGAATCAACGGCGCGAGTGTCAGGCCCGTATCGGTCGCGCGGCCGGTGATTACGATGCGCGCGCCTCCGTTAAGCGCCTCAACCAGCGGCGCCGCTCCCAGGTACACATTGGCGCTTTGGATTTGATCGCGAACGGTATCGAGCGTCGCGCCGTTGTCCATATTGCGCATCTCGACGCCACGCGCGAGCAACTCATCGAGGCGCGGCATGATGTCGTCGCCGGTCACAATTCCTATCTTGAGTTTTCCGCTGAGACCAAGTTCGCGCGCCACTTCTTTAACAGCAGCCGCGCAGCCGGGAACATTCACCCCGCCAGCATTGGCAGTGACGCGAATGTCGCGCTCGACACACGCCGGCAGTATCTGCTTCATTAACGGCACAAAATCTTTCGCGTAACCGGCAGAAGGATCGCGCGAACGTTGCTTTTGCATGATCGACATCGTGACTTCCGCCAGATAGTCGAGCATGAGGTAGTCGATTGGACCACCTTCAACCTGACGAACCGGCGCGTCCGGTAAGTCACCCCAGAAACCCTGTCCGGCTGCAATGCGAATTTTTTGCTTCATCATTACGACTTAAGAGATTATTAGACCAGCGACGGCGGCAACACAAACTGCCCAAGGTGTGGTCCATCATTGTTCAGACCGGTGCGCAGGCTTAATTCGAGCGCATCCCGCGTTTGTTCGGGTGTGATGACGGCATCAACAAAGCCGCGCGCGGCGGCGTACCTGGCGTCGAGATCTCGCTCGTAGGTTTCGCGCACATTATTCATCTGCTGTTCAAGATCGCCGCCTGGTTCTTCGCCCTTCGCCTTTAACTTTTCCAGTTGACTTCCGAAGACTGCCTGCACTGCCGAGTCGCCTTCCATCACGCCCATGCGACCGGTGGGCCAACTAAAGATGAAGTCCGGATCGAACCCCTGTCCGGCCATAGCGTAATAACCAGCGCCCGAAGCGTGATTCACAGTCAGGACAATTTTGGGAACCAGAGCCGTGGCCATTGCTTCGACGAATTGAGCGCCAGCGCGAATGATTCCGGAGTGTTCTGCTTCAGGTCCGATCATGAAACCGGAAACGTCCTGAACAAAAAGCAGCGGTGTTTGGTGACGGTTGCAGGTCTCGATGAAGTACGCCACTTTCTCGGCGGATTCAGTGTAGATGATACCGCCAAAGCGCGGTGGACCACCGCCGGGCGACTTCACCATGCCGCGGTGATTTGCGATTACCCCAACCTGGAAGCCGCGAATGCGCGCGTGACCGGTGATGATCTCCTTCGCGTAGTCAGCCTGAAACTCATCTAACAGCCCATCGTCGAGCAAACAGTCCAACAGCTCGCGCATGTTGTAGGGCTGGCGATGGTCTTCGGGGATTATTTCATAGATCTTTTCGGCAGGTGTTTTCGCTTTGCCAAACGGCACCGAACGCACTGCGCCGCCCTCTGCTCTAAACGGCAACTCTGAAACGAACTCGCGAATTTTCGCGATGCAAGCCTTATCGTCCGCTACGCGATAATGGGCCACGCCCGATAATTCATTGTGCGCGCGCGCGCCACCTAGAGTTTCGTTGTCGATCGTTTGGCCCGTCGCGCCTTTTACCAGATTCGCGCCACCCAGTCCCATGAAGGACGTGCCTTCAACCATGATGATGACGTCGGAAAGTGCCGGCAGGTACGCGCCGCCGGCGATGCACGGTCCCATCACCGCTGAAATCTGCGGCACTTTCAAATAGCGCCGCATGATCGAGTTGTAATAGAAGATGCGCGACGCGCCATATTGTCCCGGAAACACGCCGCCCTGATAAGGAAGATTAACGCCCGCTGAATCGACCAAGTAGATGATCGGCACGTGGCAGCGCATCGCGATTTCCTGCGCGCGCAGAATTTTCTTGATCGTTTCCGGCCACCACGACCCGGCTTTGACTGTCGCGTCGTTGGCGACAATAACCACTTCCCTGCCTTCGACGCTGCCAACCACAGTCACAACTCCAGCCGCCGGCGCCGCACCAATCTCTTCCTGCTGTTTGCTGTTCGCTGTTTGCTGTTTGCCGTTCTTATACTGATCGTAAGCAACCAGCAACCCAATTTCCTGGGAATAGGTGTTCTTATCAAGCAGCAAATCTATGCGTTCGCGCGCCGTTAGTTTGCCTTGCTTGTGTTGCTTCTCAATTTTGTCCGGTCCGCCCCCAAGACGCAGCTTCGCTTCAAGCTGCTGCACCCCTGCGGTCAGTTCCTTTAGCCGGGAAGACTTTTGTTTAGGTTTGGAGTCAGTTATTTTCATCGCCAGAGCCGGATTGCAAAAATCAATTAGCGTCTAGGACCTAAGCACCTTTAATAAATTGTTTGCATCTACCTGCTGCGATAAACCTTCAATGATGCTGACGCGCAACCCGCGCAATTCCATGACGACTTGTCCTTCATTCGTTTGCCAGGTTTTCAAGGTTTCGGATGTTGGGTGTTGACTGTCGGTCAAGAGTTTTAAGTTGGGATACCGCAATTCGGTTCGCTTCACGTACGCATCAAAAAACTCGCGCGCGTCCGCTTCGGTGTCCCAGGCTGAGATTTGGGCAATCAGTGCCTGACCCGGTTCGGGGCCTTCGTAAACATCGTAACGATCGCCGGCCCATCCGGCCGCAGCCCGGCGCGATTCTGCCGGCGAGTTTAGAAACTGATCGAGAAGCAGATAATAGCCCCACTCGCCATTTACATCTGAATCGATGCGGCGCCAGGAAACAGTGGGCAGGGTGCGGTTGGCAGTGGGCAGTGAAGTACTGAGTGCTGAGTACTGAGTGCTGAGTACTGAATGCAGCAGCTCGGGTGATCCCTCGTTCGACGCGACTGCTTTGTTGAGGAAACTGCTTAGATCGGGCAGCGTTATTTTCAATGGTCTTTCATTCGCAAAATATTTTTCCGGGTGCAGAATCTGTTCGGTCGATAATGGCAGGTTCGTAAATGCTTTCGATAATCCCGCAAACCCGTCACGGCGGTAGACACCGGTGGCCCATTGGCTTCCCTGCAGGTATGGAAAAATCAACGATTCGCGCAAGGCGCGCGGGGCCTGATTGAATTGTTCGGTGGACACGCCGGCGTTGAGCGAGCGGGTGAAGGCCAGGGCGACCAGAGGATTCTTGGCCATGTAAACCATCATCGCCAACGTCGCATCGCCTTCGATCAGCGAATGCGCGGCCAGTTGCGCATCGGAATCGCCGTGCGGCCACTTCTGAAAGCGACGCAGGTTGAAATGCTGATCCTGCAGCGCGTGGGTCAGTTCGTGCGCCATCACCGGCTTTTGCGTCTCCAACTCCAACCAATCAGCCAGGTAAAACTCTCGAGTCACCGGGTCGTAGTAACCGGCGATCTGCTCCAACAGCAACTTGATGATGAACGGGCGATATTCGAAAGTCGCAGGCGCCAGACCAAATTTGCGATAGGCCACCTCGGTAGCGTGCATTTCCCCAGTCGTCATTTGCTCGTACAAATTCTTAACGAGCATATTTTCAATCTGAACGCGCGACTGTGCCCCGCTTTTCACGGGCTGCAGGATGGGCAACTCGCGAATCTTGCTGGTTTCTTCCAGCACGGCCGAGGTGGCGGCAACAATCGCGGCCTCGCGGGCGGCGTGGCTGGAAATTGCGGGGCGCTGTTGGGCTTGCAGCGTAAGCCTGGGAGAATTTACAAAGGCGCCGCTTGCAAGCACCGCCAGGGCAGCCGTTGCAGCCAGGAATCTACTAATATTCTTTGACATCTTCAGGCTTTCGCTCTTATAGTCCGCTAAACGTCAAAACAATCGCAGCCGGCAAGAATCCTAAGACCAAAGTTTGAGGGTATAACGCTCAGATGACAAGTCCCGCACCTGAAAATGTTTTCGGCGAGTGGCACGAATCGGTAGTTCGCGTCCGCTATGCCGAAACCGACAAGATGGGAATTGTTTATTATGCCAATTACCTAATCTGGTTTGAGATTGGCCGCACCGACTTTTGCCGCGCTCGTGGCTTTGCCTACCGCGACATGGAAGAAAACGACGACGCGTTTCTGGTGGTGGCCGAAAGTTACTGCCGTTATAAAGCGCCGGCTTACTACGACGACGAATTGTTGGTGCGAACTCACATCACGGAGTTAAGGCGCCGCTCGCTGAGATTTGGTTACGAAATCGTCCGTGCCAGCGACGGTCAGGTCATCGCCGAAGGCGAAACCGGGCACGTGATTACCGATTCAACGGGCCGGGTTCGCTCGATTCCGGAAGGCTATGCTC
>JANMKA010000139.1:0-34519 GCA_031371765.1 Blastocatellia bacterium | reverse complement strand
CGAACAAATCGTTGGACCGGAGGGCGCGAGTTGGTTTTGTAACTTGAATCGGCGAAGGTTGCGTGAAATCGCGCCGCCCAGTCAACTCGGACGTTAGCCACTACCAGGAGACCCGGAGTGCGCACCAATTTCGTTCTGATTGATTCACAAAACGTTAAGCCTGAGTACCTTGAAAGGCTCAAGCATGATCATTTTCGGGTCGTCGTATTTGTCGGAGCGAATCTGAAGCGGCTCAACTTTCCGATAGTCAGTGCGCTACAGTCGCTTGGTTCCAACCGTAAGGTTGTGTGGAATTGCTCGCCGCTGAAGCTCAGCGCGAGCGACGCGTTAACTACAGGGCGCGCCTCGAAGGAACGAAGACGTGGCAAGAGAACGAAAGCAGCGAGCTGCGACTGTCGGCGTCGCCGAACACGGTAGCGCGGCGGTGCTCGTCACTATCGCGCCCGGCGGCGAGTTCATCGATCGCCGGCGCATCGAGCTCATCGATCGCGGTCTGCCGTCGCACCCACATCACCACGAAGGATCGTGGGCGGTGGGCCGTTACCTAAACACACCGGGAGCGCGATCGCTTTCGCTCGCCGAAGCCGTGGCGCTAGTAGAGCGCGTTCGCGCGTCAGCCGCGCGCGGCGCGCGGGAGAGTCTCGAGGCGCTGGCCGCAGCCGTGCCAATACCGATTACGAGCATCGCAATCCGCGCCTGTCCTGCGCTGCCGCCGACGACCGAAGAGCGGATCGCTGACAATCGCGCGCAGACCTTCGCCGATTCCGTCATGTATCGCGAGGCCCTCGCGACCTCAGCCGAGGCGCGCGGCTGGTCCGTGCGTTGGTACGATCGCGAGCGAGTGTTTCAGGACGCGGCCGCGGCGCTGGGTCACGAGGACGTCGCCGCTTTCCTGCAAGCGATGGGCCGATCGATCGGGCCGCCGTGGCAGGCCAAGCACAAGCTTGCGGCAGCTGCGGCGCTGGCGACCACGCTGCACGCGCCGCGACCCACCGCCGGATAACAAACCGTTGCCGGTGAGCCGCGATTGCGTGTCTTTCAAGTTGCAGTGAACTCAGTCTTCAGACCGGAGAACGTAATGAAACGCACCTGGACAATCATCGGCGTAAGCGATGTGCCGAGTAGCTTCAAGTGGTACCAGTCGCTCTTCGGCCAGCCCGAGACGGCGCCCGCCCACGACTACTTCGGTCAAATCCTCGACTCGGATGGAACGGTGTTGCTCTGTCTTCACGAGTGGGGTGCTCAGGACCATCCCTCCCTGGCGAGCTCCGATCACGCGCAGCCTGGCAACGGTCTCCTCTTGTTTTTCCGCGTTGACGATTTCGATTTGGCACTGCCAAGGGCACGCGAGCTGGTTAACCCGTTCGAACAGGAGCCGAACCTGAACCCGAGCACTGGAACTATGGAGTTCTCACTCCGCGATCCGGACGGGTATTACGTCACGATCAGTGCGCTCTCTGCGGCTTAACATGTCGTTGGACCGGAGGGGAACAGCAATGAGGAACGCGGAATGATGATTGATGATTCGAGTATTCCGTGTTCTGCATTCATGCTTCATAGTTGGCTTTCAGCGTCGCCCCGTTAGGTATGAATAAATGAATAACATGAATCCCAAGGTTGATTTTTATTTCAGTAAAGCCAAAAAGTGGCAGGAAGAATTTAAAAAGTTAAGAACGATCATTCTCGGCTGTGGGCTAACCGAAGAATTGAAGTGGGGCGTTCCTTGTTACACTTTTGAGAAAAAGAACATAGTTTTAATTCACGGCTTTAAAGAATACTGTGCGCTGCTGTTTTTTAAAGGCGCCTTGTTAAATGATGCCCAGGGCATCCTGGTCCAACAAACTAAGAATGTGCAGGCGGCGCGCCAGCTTCGGTTCACCAACGTTCGGGAAATAGTTAAGCTGAAACCCAGCTTGAAAGCCTATATTCATCAAGCGATCGAGGTGGAAAAAGCCGGCTTGAAAGTGAAGTTAAAAAAGACCAGAGAATTCAAAATCCCCAAAGAGTTTCAACATAAGCTGAATGAAATTCCTGGTTTGAAAACTGCTTTTGCAGCATTGACGCCGGGACGGCAAAGAGCATACCTGCTTCATTTTTCGGCACCCAAACAAGCCAAAACCCGTGAGTCAAGGGTCGAAAAATGTATGCGGCCGATTCTCAAAGGGAAGGGATTAAATGATCAGTAAGGCCACCAAACGTGTGCTGCTTCGCTGGCTTCACCTCATCGTTAGTATTCCGATACTTGGTTACATTTATGGTGAGCCGGCGGAAGTTCAACAGTACGCCTCAGCTGTTCGGTTTGTCTTCGTTCCGGTAATTATCCTGGCGGGATTTTGGATGTATGCAGGCGTACTCTTCGCCCTCATCGGCGTTGCGGTATGGCTCGGTGCATATCGCCTGTCTGGAATTGGGGCGGCTATCCTGAGTCAGGTCGCGCTTTTCATCGCGCGGAAGATCTGGTTGGTAATTCGCGCGCGACGTTCGCAGTGATCGGGCGCATCCCGGCAGTGTAGCCAACCACCGGCGCGGCTAGCGACGGCTGAGCTTTGTCATTAGGTGCTAAAACTCGCTTTATGAAAAAACGATCCACATCAATATCAGGCAGTCGGAAAGAAATGAGTTCTCCAGGATTCAATTCAATTGAGGAATACTTAGCTTCGGTGGACCCGATGAAAGCAAGGACTCTTAGGTCCCTAATTGATTTCGTTCTTACCGAATTTCCGGAACTTGAGTCCAAAGTCTCCTGGAACGTGCCTACCATCCACCGCAATGGGAAATATGTAGTTGGCCTGGCGGCCTACAAGCATCATCTAACATTTTCAGCCTGGAGCCCTCGCGTTATTAAAGACTTCAAGCTGAGGTTGGGGAAGTTTGTGGTCTTCAAGAACTGCTTTCAGATCCCGGTCGATTGGAAAATCGATAGAAAATTAGTGAAGGATTTGGTCCGGGCCAGACTAGCCGAGCTGGATTAGAATATTTTTCGCAGAATCCACACTGGCATTGGCGGCATTCTCTTATTAAATAGTCGCCGCGTCGGGTCAATTTAAGTGAAATGGAATCAAGCGCGTGTTGGCACGGCCGGTGTGGGTTGCAGAGCATGAAACAGTGGGTCGTAGCTATTAGCCAATATAACGTTCCTCCACCAGCCGGCTCACACAGTCGCTGCTGATCTTGTTGGCGCTGCAAAAATGAAACAATCAATAGTCCATGTGGCATTAGTCGTTAGAGATTATGACGAAGCAATCGAGTTTTACACAAAGAAGCTCCATTTCACTCTGGTTGAAGATACTTATCAGCCAGAGCAAGACAAGCGTTGGGTAGTGGTTGCTCCTCCCGGATCGAGCGGAACTACATTGTTACTTGCCAGAGCAACAAAACCAGAACAGGAACCGTTCATTGGCAATCAATCCGGTGGGCGAGTGTTTCTGTTTCTCAACAGTGATGACTTTTGGCGAGACTACAACGACATGGTTTCCCAAGGAATAAATTTTGTGAGAGAGCCGAAGAAAGAGAGTTACGGCATGGTCGCGGTGTTTGCCGACCTGTATGGAAACCTGTGGGATCTGTTGGAGCTTAATGAAGGTCAGCCAAGGAGTCATGAACGATGAAGAACAGAATGGGCGCCTTGCTGCTCGTCCTGAACGATGGCCGAAAATGGCACGGCACGCTATCGCACTGATATTGATAAGCTTGAACAGGTTCCGATCAATGGCAAATGGCTAACCACCCCCTGGTCGCACATTGAGCCGGCCATGGCATATCAGCTCGGCTTGCCTGTATTAATTTTCCGCGAGAAGGATGTCTTAGATGACGGCATTCTTGAAAAAGGAGTGGTCGGACTGTACATGCCTGAATTCGATCTCGACCGATCGGATCAGGACGACTACTTTTCAACCGCTGAATGGAGCGGCATCATCGGGAAGTGGGAAGGTTATGTAAGAGCGCTCGTAGATAGCAAAGGCAATCCACCTCAGCTTTATTGAGTCCTGGACAGTCTTGAGCCCATCCGTGGCGTGAAGTATTGCCGAAAGCGAGAAACGGAGTGGTGCTGTAAGGCGGCAGGCTACGTGGAATCCGGAAGCAAAGCGTTACACTTTTCTGATGGAACAGAAGGACGCAAACGGGTAAATGGAAAGTCTTCGCTGAAGACAGTCTTCGGCGCTAAAACAGTTCCGCAAGGTGATAGAGGATGACCCCTGTTTTCAACTGTTTGTGAATAGTGATGCCGCTCTCAACTACAAACCATTTTCATGTCCGAGAGGATCCAAGCCAGAAAGGACGAGGTCTGTTTGCTTCAAGGGTTTTCGTCGAGGGCGAAGCAATCTATCCCTTTGATTACTGGTCCAAAGAATTGATGCCCATTCACCTGACTAATCATTCGTGTGATCCTAATGGCGCCTTCAACGAGCAGGGAATGCTTATCGCTTTAAGAGAGATTAAGGCAAATGAGGAGATCACTTACGATTATTTACGTCATCCAATTGCTGCATCTCCCTGGGATTTCGAGTGTAAGTGTGAATCCGCGGAGTGCATTAAGTGGATCAAGGCCACAAAATATTGATAAGAAGTCGAAGGCTACGCTAAGACAACGAAGAATTTGCCTCGGTTCGTTGCGGCTGGCTTTCACGATCGCCGCTTAATATTGCTGAAGCGATCGCCGTGGTAAGAGATGATTACAATTCGCAGAGCCCGACAGGAAGATTGCCAGGCAATCGTGCGCGTGCATTCCGCAGCCGTCGGGGGGATTCGTACCAACCTGTATACACCTCAAGAGATTCAATCCTGGGCCACCCCAAAGAAGCCGGAAAGCTATGAGTACGCTATCCGCACCAAAGAGTTTTTAGTAGCTGAGGATGACGGAGTGGTCGTGGGGTTCGCCGTACTCAACCCGGAAAACGGTGAGGTCGAAGCCGTTTATGTAAGTCCAGAAGCTGGGCGGCGTGGCGTTGGTTTCGCTCTATTGCGCGAGTTGGATGAGCGGGCGCGCGCGCACCGTCTCAGCGTGCTGCACCTTTACGCGTCTTTGAATGCAGTTCCGTTCTACATCAGAGCAGGATATGAAGCGCAAGAACAATCGAAGTACCGCTTAGCCACCGGGGTAGAGATAGCCTGCGTGCCGATGCTGAAAACGATCGAGGTAGCGGACGCCAGCTAACAAGCGACGAATAGTATTTAATCTGAAAGGAAATTTCCATGAGCACTGAGCATGAGAGCATGATGGGCATTCTCAAATTGTATGAGTTGAGATCTGAGCCAACCATGCGCAAGGCGCGCGATTGGTTCGCCACCGATTTCCATCCCGAAAGTACGCAGGATATTCTTCAAGCGCTGGTTGGCGATCACAGTGGCGCTTTTCGGATGGTCGCTTCGTATTGGGACATGGCCGCGGCGTTCGTGGTTCTCGGCGCCATTAGCGACGAAATGTTTAATGCGATAAATACAGAACACGTGCTGGTGTACGCCAAGCTTCAGCCATTTCTGGAAGAGCTTCGCGCGGTGCCCGGCATTCCGCCTTATCTCTATCTCAAGCATCTTGAGCCGGTCGTGCAGCTTCTGCCTGATTGGGAAGAGCGAGTTGCGGCAATGCGTCGCTATATGAAAAGCCGGCGAGCGCCAAAAGTAGCGGCACAAACCTAAGGGCAATTGGTAACTCCCTGAAGTGCGGCGGCCCGGCACCGCTTTGGCCGCGCAGGCCCAGCCCGGCTTCACCTTGCGAAACATTCAACCATGACTTGATGAATTGGTCAGTTGGGACCAAAGCGCCGCCGGGCCAGCGCACTCCAAAATTGATTGAACAGGAACAATGCCAATCATGAAACGATATCTAGCTACCTTCAGTCTCGTCATTCTGCTCGCGTCTTCGCCAGCAACAAAACAGGACTCTGAGGAATTCAGATTCAAACTCGTAAAAGTAAAATCGCTTAATGACTTGTGAAACGCGTTCGCCCGCGCCGTGAATTCGATCGTTAGCACGGCGAACTCGCACGTAGGAGGCAACTATGGAACTGGGAAATTTTTCTGTGAGCCTGGCGGTAAAGGACATCGAGGCGTCGAAGCTCTTTTACGAAAAGCTGGGTTTTACAGTTTTCACAGGAAATCAATCGCAGAATTGGCTGATATTGCAGAATGGCGACCGCAATATTGGGCTGTTTCAAGGGATGTTCGATAAGAACATTCTCACCTTCAACCCGGGTTGGAATAGCGATGCGCAGCAGCTCGAAAAATTCACAGACGTTCGAGAGTTGCAGCGCCAGCTAAAAGCGAGTGGCGTAAACATGATTACGGAAGCAGACGAAAACTCTACCGGCCCAGCCAGCTTTATGATCGCTGATCCGGATGGAAACACGATTCTGGTGGACCAACACGTGTAGGCACGTGTCATCGCACTCTGCCAACGAAATCGTTGGGCCACACGCATGGATGAATCTGATCGCCGACGATGGTTCCTGATGGCGTTGCTCTTAGGTGCGCTGTACTTTTTCTTCGGCGTCGCGTTCGCCGCTCTCGCCGGTTCGTCCGGGTCCGCTTCGATGCGTGAGACCTGGAATCGATTGGGCTTCATAACCTCCGCCATCGCCTTCGCCCTTCACTTGGGTTACGAACACTTTCGCTTGCGGCACTCGCCCCTCACTACAGCGCTGCATGTTTCCGCAGCGGTCGCGCTGGGCGCTTTGGCTCTGGCAGTAAGAATAAACGTTAACGGGGTCAGAATGGGTGCCAGCAACCAGGGCCTGCGCGCATTTGCACTGCTGGCATGGCCGGCGATAACCGCGGTCCCGGCGTTTGTGGTCGCGTTGGTCGCGGCAGCCGCACTAGGGTTTAGACGACGGGGTGTTCCGATTCAATGAATAATCATTTCGTATTTATATATGGATCGTTGCGAGTTGGCAGCGCGGGTTCCATATCCTCAAGATTTCCCAGGTCAAAATTTGTTGCTAAAGCGCAAGTCAACGGCAACCTCTATGATCTAGGCGCATATCCGGGCTTGATCCTCAATGAATCAAACGCAATCGTTACTGGCGAAATATATGAAGTTGATAATGACCTTCTTAGCGAGTTGGATGAGTTTGAAGCCACCAGCAATTACGTGCGCAAGCAGGTTGAAATCTGTTTTGGTGCGCAGCGAACGCAGTGTTGGACTTACGAACCAAATCCTGATTTTTATCGGCTTGAGAAATTAATTACTTCGGGTGATTGGATCGAATATGCCAGGGCGAAAACCCACAGGCCTGACGATATCTTGCCTGACGAAGAGAGTTAAGTATGCCTCCTTATTGTCTCGGTCACATTGGTTATTCGGTGGCCCCTTGGAAGCGACGGCGGGGTTACGCCACCCGCGCCTCGCTGTTGCTGCTTCGGCAAGCAAAAGCGGAGGGACTGGCATTCGTTGAAATAGTAACTGATGCTGACAACCTCGCCTCCCGGTGCGTGCTCGAAGCAAATGGCGGCGAACTGATCGAAAGGTTTCACTACTCATCGGCAGATGGCGGTGCCGCGAGTCTGCGTTTTCATATTCTCCTTGCGAAGACTTGACACGTTCGTGGGACGGTTCCAACAGGCACATGACAACGCAGCAAATCATTCTTTGGGCTGGCGCGTATCTGATAGAGCTTGTCGCCGTGATCTACTTTACGCGCTCGACCGGGCGCCGCGTTCTGGGAGCACTGGTGGGTGGGGGCGTGGCCGGGTTGCTGGGGTTGGGCGCGATCTCCTTGTGCGAACGCTTGGGTTGGTGGCAGGTATTGTTTGCCTCGACACCGTACATCATGACGATCTTCTACCTCGGACTCACGATCTCGCTCACACCAATCTACCTGGTCACCTGGCGGTTGGTGCGCCGGTTCGGATGGCGCGGCCTGGCGGTGTTCACTCTTATTGTTACGATCATCGGCGCGCCACGAGATTACTTTATCGCGTCCATGTTTCCCAAGTGGATGGTGTTCGCAACGGGAGTGGCTCCGCTTCTAGCGGATGCTGGTACCTATGCCGGTATCGTATTGGTGGGCCACGCCGTGATGCGTCTTATTGCCGGCCCCGCCAACCAGGACCGCTTGCGCGCCTCGTAAGGCAAACTGTTAATTTGCGATCGTTCGTTCCACCCAAACTAATGATCTGCAACCACCGCAAACTACAGTTTGCTTCACGCGATCAACAAGTTAGTAAAGCTACTCGTTAACTTTCAGCACAGCCAGAAACGCTTCCTGCGGAATCTCGACGCGGCCAACTTTCTTCATGCGCTTCTTGCCTTCCTTCTGTTTCTCGAGCAGCTTGCGTTTGCGTGAGATGTCGCCACCATAACACTTGGCAATTACATTCTTGCCCATTGCTTTAACGGTTTCGCGAGCAATGATTTTTGCGCCGATGGCGGCCTGGATGGGCACTTCAAAAAGTTGGCGCGGGATAAGCTCCTTCATCTTGGCAGCCAGCGCGCGCCCTTTCGCTGCCGCCGTATCGCGATGAAGCACTAATGACAACGCATCAACCGGCTCGCCGGCAACCAGCACATCCAGCTTGACCAGATCGCTTTCCCAATAACCCGCGAGATGATAATCGAGCGAAGCATACCCGCGCGAAGTTGATTTCAAGCGATCATAAAAATCCAAAACGATCTCGTTAAGCGGCAGCTCATAAGTCAGCATCACCCGGTTCGAGGTGATGTATTCAAAACCTTTTTGCTGGCCGCGCTTTTCTTCCAGCAAAGCCAGGATTCCGCCCAGGTGTTCTTCAGGAGTAAGGATCGTCGCTTTGATCGCCGGCTCTTCAATCTTCACGATACGCCCGGGATCGGGCATCTTCGCCGGCGAGTCGATCTCCGTAACTTTGCCGTCGGTGGTCGTCACCACATAGCGAACTCCGGGGGCGGTGGTGATCAGATCGAGATTAAACTCGCGCTCCAAACGTTCCTGCACGATCTCCATGTGCAGCAGACCGAGAAACCCGCAGCGAAATCCAAAACCGAGCGCGGTCGACGACTCAGGCTCGTAAAAGAAAGACGCGTCATTAAGGCGCAGCTTGTCCATCGCGTCGCGCAACTCTTCGTACTGGTTGGTATCGACAGGATAGAGACCTGCGAAAACCATCGGCTTGATTTCCTGATAACCGGGAAACGGTTCTTTCGTGGGACGTGCCGCTTCGGTAACAGTGTCGCCAATCTGCACGTCGGCGACAGTTTTTATTGAAGCGGTCAAAAAGCCAACTTCGCCGACGCCCAATTCATCGACCGGCGTGGGCCGGGGCCGATTCACGCCGAGCGTTTCCACCTGATAATCGCGGCCGGCGTTAAAGAAACGAATCTTCATGCCCGGCCGAATAGAGCCGTCGATTACGCGGAACAAAACGATCACGCCGCGATACGAGTCGTACCACGAATCGAAAATCAACGCTTTGAGCGGCGCCTCAGGATTGCCTTTCGGGGGCGGCACTTCGCGCACAATTGCTTCTAAAACATCGGCGACGCCCTGACCTGTTTTCGCGCTCGTGAGGATTGCATTGTGAGTTTCCAGTCCGATGAAGTGCTCGATCTGCTCGATCGCTTTTTCCGGTTCCGCACCGGGCAGATCGATCTTGTTGATGACGGGAATTAGCTCGAGATTGTTTTCGATGGCGAGGTATGTGTTCGCGAGCGTCTGGGCTTCCACGCCCTGCGACGCATCGACAATTAGCAGCGCGCCTTCACACGCAGACAGTGAACGGGAAACTTCGTACGAGAAATCGACGTGGCCCGGCGTGTCGATCAGATTCAGAATGTACGACTGGCCATCCTGCGCTTTGTAGTCCAGCCTGACCGCGTGCGCTTTGATGGTAATGCCGCGCTCGCGCTCAAGATCCATGTCGTCAAGAATCTGCGCTTCCATGTCGCGGCCGGTCACGGCGCCGGTCAACTCCAGCAGACGGTCTGCCAGAGTCGACTTGCCATGATCGATGTGGGCGATGATCGAGAAATTTCGTATGCGCGATGGGTCCATGGAAAAGTCAGTAGTCCGTTGTCAGTAGTAGCAAACAGTATTTCGATGATGAGAGTGGGAGCAAACCGCGCACGAACACCTGACCACTGACCGCCAATTAGTCATTAATATGTTGGTCGACGTAGGCGCGCGCCTTTTCGACGGTACTCACAGACTGAACAAAGCGGTAGTTGCTTGTGGCCCATTCAATATGGCCCTTTACGAATGGCGCATAGTCGTCCGAGACATTATTGTCCGCACTCAAAAAGCCAAGCTTGTGCAAAACTTTTTGAATTACCTCGTTGTCTCTGGTCATGCCGGCCGCCTGAAACAGTTTATGCTTATCGTCATCCGAGAGCGAAGCAGAAGAAGTAGGCGAACTACTGTTCGAATTCTCGTTCAAGTTTGAGTTTGAGTTGGAGTTCGAATTTGTGTTAGTTACGTTGATGTTCACATTGCGGTTAGCATTGCTACTGCCTGGCATCTCAATGTATCCGGCCGAAAACAGCACGACGCAGACAATCACGATAACGATTAAGCCCAGACATCCTGCGCCACCGCAGCCGATGGCAATCTTTGTGTTTCTCTCCATGTTTTCCTCGTTTTGTGTAACGCAAACGCTAGTTTGCGGGGGGTTGAATACTATTCAGTCATCGCAAAACAACAGTTTGCTTTACGAAATCTACTTGAGCGATTGCAGCCACTCAATACAGGACTGGAGATGATAGCGCATGTTTGCCGCGCTGTCGTGATGCAGGTCGCCATGGCCGGGGAGCACCCACTCAAATTGTAATCTGGCCAGGCGCAACCCTGGGCCGAGAATAGCAAACGCTGTCAGCGTTAGGGTTCGCACGCGCGACCGTGAGGCACACCAATGAAGCATGACCTAAATGCCACCTCGCTTGCGCCTCGCCACCATGACTGACTAAGATTTAGTTGTCTTCCTACCTATGCCTTTATTCCTGGAGAAAGAATGCGCACTCTTAAGAATTTGGTCGTCTCGCTTTGCTGCGTCTGCGCCATTAGTCAAACGCTGCTGGCGCAACACTCAAACGGTAATTCAACTTCGGCAACAAGAACCACTGAGCTCGTGCCTGAAACTTCAGACATCACCGCCGGCCAAAGAGTAAAGTTCCGAGCGGTAACCAAAGATCCTTCCGGAATCACTAAACCTGCCGCGGCCACTGCATGGTTTGTCGCGCCCTTTGATTTGGCGGGAGTGGATCAGGCAGGCACAGTTTCATTTTTCAATCCCGGCGAAGTGGTCGTCGTCGCGATTGTGGCGGGCCGATCGACTTTTGTCAGGGTCATGGTCAGGCCGGCGCCCGTGGCTCATGTCGACATTGAGCCAATAAAAAGCGCACTGGTAGTTGGCATGACCGCGCGGCTGGTCGCGGTCGCACGGACCGCCGGGGGAAACTCGCGCAGCGATCTGCCGGTGAACTGGCTCTCAAGCAATTCAGATGTGGCGACGGTTGACGCCGCAGGCGTAGTGACAGCAATCACGCCGGGCGCGGCAAAGCTCACGGCCACGGCTGGAAGTGGTAGCGGAACAATCAACGTCACCGTTGTCAAAAGCAATTTGAGCGGGCTTTCTATCGATCCGCGATCAGCCACCGCACGGACTGGCGATGTAGTGCACTTCAATGTTCGCGCGCGCAACGGACAAGCCGACAATTACGCCGTGCGCTGGACGGTTAACGGACGAGCCGCAACCATCGATCCTGACGGCGGCTTTGTGGCGGAACTGCCAGGCTCTTATGTGATTACTGCAGCCAGCGGCAACGAGCAGGCAGTCGCGTCGCTTTTGATTACGCCGCGCAACGCGGAACGAACCCTTGAGGTCATCGGTCGCGCGCCGCTGAAAGATTTTCAGGGCGCTGAAGAATGGATCACCGGTAACTACGCTTATCTCTCCACAATCTCCGACAAGCTGCTCGTCTACGATGTTTCCGATCCGGCGCATCCAAAGTTAACCGATACGATCAAGGTTGACGCCCGTTTGATTAATGACGTCAGCACCACCGCCGACGGGCGCATCCTTGTGATCTCGCGCGAAGGTGCCTCGAACCGCAAGAACGGCATCGCGTTTTACGACACTTCTGACCCCGCGCATCCAAAACTGATTTCCGAATACACCGAAACAGTTACCGGTGGTGTGCATAGCGCGTTTGTTGATAGTCATTACGTTTACCTGACCGACGACGCCACCGGTTCCATGCGTGTGATCGATTTTGCGGACGTGAAGAAACCAAAAGAAGTAGCGCGCTGGGAAGTCCCCAATCAGTCGGCGACGATGGTCCCTTCCGGACCAGGCGAAGAAATCGCCGGCCGTTATCTCCACGACGTGCAGGTTAAAGATGGGCTCGCGTATCTCGCTTACTGGCGTGATGGCGTGGTTATTCTCGATGTAGGTAACGGAACCAGGGGAGGCAGTCCGGAACACCCGCGGTTTGTCAGCCAGTTACGCTTTAATCATTTCGAGTTATACGGAAATGGCTGGGTAGCCGGCACGCACGCGGTTTTTCGTTACAAGAATTACCTGTTTGTTGGCGACGAAGTGCTGCCTCAGAATTTTGATATCTATAGTCGTAACCGCATTATCGCTCGCGGCGTGATGCATGTGGTTGACGTTTCCGACATCAACCAGCCGCGCAAAGTGGCTGAGTATGCAGTGCCGGAAGCAGGCTCGCACAACATGTGGGTCGAGAACGACATTCTTTACATGGGTTACTACACCGGCGGCGGGCGCGTGTTGGATGTATCAGGTGAGTTGAGGGGTGACCTATATCGCCAGGGTCGCGAGATTGGCCGTCTGTGGGCCGGCGACCCGGATGCTTTTCGTCCCAACCTTTCGTTCACCTGGGGCGCACAACCACACAACGGGTTGGTCTATTTCAACGACGTCAACAGCGGGATTTGGATTGTGAAACTAGGTGGACCGATTACGAAAGGATCAACCACATCGCCGGGGCAGTAGCGTTTTCTAATCTCGGTGCGTCGTTTGTGTTCTCTGTGACTCCGAGGTGGATCCTTATGAGCGACCGCTCACCACTGAGACACAGAGAACAAAAAGGACGCACCGAGAAGCCAAAATAAAACCTACTTTGTTTGCGCTGCTCGAATCGCGGCGATCGTTGCGTCGTCTTTTGGTTTGAATAAACCGAGCGGCCGCACGTCGCGATGGCTAATCTTCCCTTGCGCGTCAATCACAAAAACCGAGCGCGCAACCTTCCCGGGAATTAACGACTGCGCGCCATACTGTTTTGCCACCGCGCCGTTCGCATCCGACAACAAGCGCAACGGCAACTCATGATGCTCGGCAAATTTTTTGTGCGACTCAACTGAATCGGTTGAGATGCCCACTACTTCCGCGCCTGTGGCGGCATAGTCTTCCCAACGATCTCGCACGGAACACATCTGCCGCGTGCAAATAGGCGTCTCATCCCCCGGATAGAACAGCAACACGACAACCGTGCCGCGCTGATCGGCAAGGCGCCAACTCTCATCGTTGCCGTCGTTTAATGTGAAGTCAGGCGCGGCGGCCCCGACTTGTAGACTTTGTGTTTTGCTCATGTGCTCCTGGCGAAACTCAGAAATTTTGGCCGCAGATGAACGCGGACAATCGCGGATGTGAATAATAACGTGAGCACTATTGACGTTCTAGACTTCTTTTTCATAGCGGCGTTTATCCGCGTGAATCCGCGGCTGAATTACCGTTTCCTCAAATTCATTCCAAACCTTGCGCAACATTATTTCTTAACGGCCAGCGAGCGAGACTGTGCGGCAGGTAATGGAACTTTCACAGAACGAATCCACTCACGGCCCGCAGCACAGATTCCGAGGAAGTTGCACATACGGCAATGGTGCGCCGGTCGTACCGGAAAATCCTCGGGCTCAGCGGAAGAAACAATCTGCATCATCGCATCATCGATGGCCTGCATGCACGCGTCGGGCGCCAGGGCTTCCGCGGGAAATTGGAATTCCACATTCGGGTCGAGAAAGTGCAGCGTCGCTCGCATAGCTCCGCCGGAATTTAAGCCGGTGGCCAACTCCCGGACCGCGAGTGCATAGGCCTGCATTTGCAGACGATAGTCTGACGCCACCTGGTCCACTTGATCCGCGACAGAAACCGGAGCTACGACTACCTCGGCCTTAAGCGGCGGCGCCTCGAAGTCAAAAGCAAACTGATTAACTTGATACTGGGACTGTGAATACTGGGACCGCGGGCGTCCCGCCCGCATTTCTGTAGCTACACTCAATGTTGAATCCTCCTCACCGCTTTGCGGGCGGGACGCCCGCGATCCCAGTGAAGAGCCTGAAGCTATATCGCGCCGCATTCGGTTAGTTTTGAAATCGATTATCTCAATATCAAAACCGTTCCCAGCGCCGGCCGGCACCACCAGCAACTTATCAATTGCGCCAGTCAAAATTCCCAACGGTCGTCTCAAGCGAAACGGCACCTCGCTCCAAAGTCCAGCCGCGCCGTTTGGCTGCCGGGAATTGCTGCCAGCCAACTCGCGCGCCTTTTCGACGCGCTCGAATACCCCGCTGGCCAAATAGTTTTGCGCAAGCGGAAATAAATCGGCGATGGCGGCCTCGGCGTTAATCTCCACCAGCCGGTCGGCGAGTTCGGCCTGACGAATTCGCACCACTTCAGCGAAGCTTCGCCGCAGCAACTCCTCGGCATCGTCATTACTGGAATACATTTCACAAAAGCGATGTATCACCGCGCCTTTCAATGTTGCCGTCAGGTTTGCCGGCGGTTCAGGCGCCTCAGCATCATTCCAAACGGCCATCTGATCCGGCGTCGGCAAATGAAGCACGCGATCGAAATAGTATTGCCGGGGGCAGCGTTGGTAGTTGATGAGTTGCGTAACGCTGAACCGGTGCACGCTCGTTTCCGGTTTCGCAACGGTTGCTTGCAGAAGCGGAAAGTTTTCTGTTAACGGCCGCTCAAGGTCAACCGAAACGTCTGGGGAAGTGACATCGCTGGCCGGCGACACAACCGCTTCCGCGTCCGAGAGATTCAGAATCACCCGCAGCACTGTGTCCTGGCCCAGTTCAATCGTCGTGCTTTGATAAAGTGGGCCAAGCTCGAGTGCTTGCCAGATGAGTTGGAGCCAGCTCTCGTCGCCTTTCAGCAAACGCGTCGTGTCTTTTGCCGCCCCGGAAAGAATCAACCTGTCTTGCGCGCGCGTGGCAGCGACGTACAGCAACCGCATGCTTTCAAAATTGTCGCGCCACTGTGACCGCTGATTCAAAGTTGTAAACGTCCGGCCAGAAACCATCTGACCCCGGCCATTTGGGACTTTCAAAGTCAGCCCGCGATGTCGATCCAGCAGAAAGTAACCTTCCCAGGAAGGTTTCAAGCGATTCAGATCGGGAATGATGACGACTGGAAACTCCAGACCTTTTGCCTGGTGAATCGTCATGATCTTTACTGCGTTAGCTGAATCATCCAGTTGTCCTTCGCTTTCGCGACTGCCGATGGCCTCAAAGTCGTGAACGTATTTGACGAAGTCCCTGATCAGATGAGCACCTGAGCGCTCAAACCTTTCCGCCAAATTGAACAGCTTCTCAATGTTTGCCAGTCGTTGCGCGCCATCGTAGTTTGCCGCGGCCACAGTGTTGTAAGCCGACTTCTGCACGGCAAACCGCAACAAATCGGAAACCGGATAACGATTGCGTCGCTCGATTAAAGATTTAAGAAAAGCATGTGCTTCGGTCAACGCTGCACGCTCGTCGTCACTGATGAAGTCGATCTCCTGCTGCCGGGCCAACGCCTGGAAAAGCGGCCGCGGATGCCGGCGCGGCTGCGGCGTTTGGCCTGCGATCGTCTCACCGGTGCGTGGCGCGAGGCGCAGCGCGAGCAGTGTGTTGTCGGAAATACCGCACAAGGGCGAACGCAAAACTGCAGCGAGCGCCAACTCATCAGTGCGGTTATCAAGAAAGCGACAAAGTTGGATCAGGTCGCCAATCTCTTCGCGTTCGTAAAAACCTTTTCCCAACACGGTCTGAAACGGAATGCCCGCGCGCCGAAATTCAGCTTCATAAGTTGGAACATCAGTCATCGCGCGAAACAGCAGCGCGATGTCGCGATACTCGATCTTCTCCCCAGTGGTTGGCTCAGGGGCCGGGCCGGTCAGCTCGATAATTCGGTTCACGAGTTGCTTCGCGTCACGTTCGCGCAGAGTCATCTTCCACTTCGGATCGTCATCGCTTGAGGGCACATCAACCAACAGTTCGACGAGCGGCGGCTGATCGCGCGGGTCGCGCCTTGCCTCGCTATTTTCATGTTCGACAAATCCGAGTTCGCTGAGATCGCCCTTAGTCACCTCTGCATTCGCTGAGAAAAAGCGCGCAAAAAAGTGGTTGAAGAAATTAATTAGCTGAGGTTGACTGCGGAAGTTGAGTGGCAAAGGAACCAGCAGACCGCCCGCCGCCTGTAACGCCTCGGTAGTCCGGCCAAACACGTCGACATCTGCGCCGCGAAAGCCATAAATCGATTGTTTCCGGTCGCCCACGATGAACAGATTCGCGCGCGCGCCGGCGTTCAAGACGAGCGCCTGTAACAACTCTCGCTGCAGGCCGTTGGTGTCCTGGAATTCGTCGACGAGGAAAAACTTGTAACGCTGCGAAGCGCGCTGCAACACTTCTGGTCGTTGCAAAAGTTCGAGCGTCCGCAGTTGCAGGTCGTCGAAATCGAGCGCTGAAAGTTCCTGTTTTTTTTCCGCAAAGCGACGGTCGATGCTCTTTAATAATTCCACGAGGGCAAGCGCGTAATCTTTCGCCACCAGATCGAAACGCAGTTGCGGCAAGCGGCCGAAACATTTTTCTTTTGTTTCACCCCATAAAAGATCGTCAAGTCGCTTTACCAGACTGCCAACTCTGCCCAGGGCTTTGGGCCGGGCCGCCTCTCGCAACTCACTGATGGCTCCGCAATATTCCGCCAGAGATACGTCGCTATTTCGCAAAAGCTCTTTCACCCGTGGCCACTGACGCTCTGCTTCAGCCCGCTTTTCGTTAGCGCCCGGCGTCAGCCCGCGCGTCGAAATCAGATCTGACATGGCCGCCTCAACTTCCGCACACAACGAATCGTACTCAAGCTTCGCCGCATGGTGTCCGGCCGTCTGCTGCAAAATCTGTTCGAACGCCAGACCCTGCCCGCGCACTCGCAAGTAGATTTCAAATAGCGCCGTGGCCAAAAGCGGCCGGCCGATTCCGGCAGTCAGCCGGGAAACCGATTCGTCTCGCCGGCCGATTGCTTCCGTCAGCGCCTCTTCACAAGCCGAAGCCAGCAACGTTGCCGAACGATGTTCGTCAAGCAGCATGAACTGCGGATCCAATCCGGCTTCAACCGGGAACTCGCGCAGCAATCGCATGCAGAACCCATGAATCGTGGTGATTACGGCGCCGTCGAGGGTTCGCTTGTAACGCATCCAGCGATCGCGTTCCGCGCCACTCGTCTGCCGCAATAGCTCGTCGAGCGACTTGCGCAGGCGCTCGCGCATTTCATTGGCGGCCCGATTGGTGAAAGTGATAGCAACGATCTGATCGATGGAGGCCGGCTTCTTCTCGCGCAGGATGTGAAGATAGCGCTCAACCAGAACAGTCGTTTTGCCGGCGCCTGGTCCGGCTGTCACTGAGACGTGCCGGTCAAGCGTGTAGGCGGCTTCCGCCTGGGCTGGTTCTAGTTTGCGATCTTGGCTCACGGTTTGTTGGCGACCAGCTAGGTAATCCGGGAGGACGGTTCCGAGTTTCGTTTCCACTCGATGCGATATTTTTCGTAACGGCAAACGGACGCATAGTCGCAGAAGCGGCAGGTCTTTATTCCCTGTGACGGTCGCACGCGAAAATCGCCGGCACGCATGCCGTCGAGAAATTCCCAGATCCTTTTGACTACTTCAGCGCGCACGTGATTCCAGTCAGCGTCAGTGAGAATGGAGTTTCGCGCATTCAAGCCAAGATAGTCAGAGTAGTCTTTGCGATAAATGCCGCTGCTGCGCCGGCCCGGCTTCGCTTTGAGAATGTAATAACCACCACCCGCAATCGCCTGGCCCGGGAGCAGCAAACGCTCCAGCGCTTCCAGGTAAATCGGCAACTGCAAACTACGGCCCGACATCATGTCCTCGGCGTCAGCACCAACTGAAAGTTTGTAGTCGTAGGCTATAACAGTTCCGTCATCCGCCTGATCAACGCGATCGATTTGACCCTGAATGCGAACCGATTCGTCACCTGCCGCGGTCGTGCGCGTCAACTCGAGTTGTTCCACCTTCGAACCCGGGTCGGCTGCTTCACGCGGCGTCATTCCGAAAGCGACTTCAAAGTATTGCGCCGTCACATCGGCACGCGTCTGCTTTTGCACGCCCAACTCATACAACAAAACTTGATCGAGAATGATCTTGCGTATCTCGCAATCGATTTTCCAAATATCGGGATTCAAAGGTGGGACGGCGCGCTCATGCTCTTTGAAAACCTGATCGGCGACCTCACGCAGCTCAGCCCGCAGTGATTCGCGATCGAGCTCAGTCAGACGCTCAGCGCGATGCCGTTCAAAAAACCGGCGCAGTATGTCGTGTAAAAGTTTTCCCGCATCGATGGCCTGCAGGTCGAGCGCAGCTTCGCCGCGCGGCTCGAGGCGCAACACTCGGTTGGCAAAAAAACGGTAGCCACAGTTGCCGTACGTGCTCAGACCGCTGGCACTGTGCACGCATTCAGCACCAAATTTTTGCTGCAGCATCTGTAACAGTTCCGGAGTAGTGATTCGTCCGTCATAGGCGCCAAAAGTTGTGCCGGCGCGTTCCCGTTCTATCACCACCCGGCGCTTGCTTGACTGCGCGACGTACCCGGATTCCGTGGCCTGCATTTCGAGAGCATGGATTACTTCCGCTGGGAGCAGGCCGGCGCGTCCGGCGCGATGTCGTTGTCGTTCATCCTGGCGCACCAGCGAAACGGCCAACTCGGACGCCGTCGACGACTCGAAGATTTTCGAGCCATCGAAATCGCGCCGCACCGGCTCGCTTGCCAACGCATACGGCTTGATAGCGCGGGCCAGCTCGTTTATGTAATACGAGGCGACCGTTTCGGTACCGTCAGTAAGCAACAACGGCCGCGAAAGATACAGTTTTTCTGTAGCCCGACATGCTGCCTGATAGAAGTAGTGTTCTTCCTTGAGCAGCGTCGCCGGCGAGATATCTTCAAGCGTCAAGTCATAATCACGTTTCAGTCGTTCGCGTTCTTCGTGCGGATAGATCCAATCGCGCGAGGCCCGCAGCGGAAAGCCGCCTTCAACCAAACCAGCTATAAATACCGCGCGAAATCGCAGCCCGCGCACGTCGGTCGCTTCGAAAACACGCAGGCCGCCGCTGTCCGCCGTCTTGCCGATTGAGATTTCAACATCGAGCGCGCGCGTCACTTCGGCGAGAAACGTTGGCAATCTAACCGGATCGTCAGGCTGCCGGCCGGCAACGATC
Source organism: Blastocatellia bacterium (assembly GCA_031371765.1). GTDB lineage: Bacteria > Acidobacteriota > Blastocatellia > Pyrinomonadales > Pyrinomonadaceae > PSRF01. Next base: position 15,099 of record JANMKA010000139.1, on the reverse strand, counting down.
GCTGCCGTAACTTCGATACTCTTTACCGCAGAAACAAGAGCGCGCCGCAACGCTTCCAGCCCACGCAAGTCGATCATCACGTGTGGCAACTCGCTTTCTTCAAGCGCACCACGAGCTGGTTTTCTAATCTGAGTTGAAAACTGCAAGCGATCGAGCAGTGACATCAAACTCGAACGCAAATCACGCGCGCTTGCCTCACGCGTCACGCTCTTTGCCAGATTGCCAAACGAAGAAATAACCAACGACGCCCAGGCGATTGCCGCGGGATGCACATCGCGCGAGGGTCGCCGCTTTTTCTCAACGCCTTTGTCGTCGGTAGCAACCTTGTCAGCATCTTCGATTTGATCGGTCTCTTCATCGGCCGCGCCATCTGCAGCTTCGGGTGTGACTAGATCAGTTGTTGCTTTAACCTGCGGCCAATTCGCGAGCAACTTGCGCGCCCGCTCAAGCCAGGTAGTGATACTCAATGCACCGCCAACGAACGCAATCGTGTTTTCGAGAGTGTCGGGATCCCAGCGTCCCACGCCGAGCGAATACTTGAAACCGTGGCGTTTAGCCGCGACCTCGTCAGTGTTTCCACCCTCGCTTTCAATAAGCAGGCCAAACTTTTCTTCGAAGACGTTATTCAGTTCGACTAGCTCCGTTTCGGGAAGCCGGAAGTATTCTGACTTGATCAAGTCCGCGAGGTCGGAAATCTTCAAGTCAACTTTTTCTGTTCCGGCAACATCGTCAAGCATCTCAAACAGCTTGCGCGCAGCGCGTACGCCGGGAATGTCCGTGACGTTGATCCGCCGCTCGAGATTGCAGGCAATGCCTTCGTCGCGCATCACCCGAGCAATTGTCTCCGCGTAAGACGCGCGTTCGCGTACAATCAGACCAATGTCCGTCAACTGAAAATCTTTCTGCAAGACCAACCGCTTAATTTCTTTGGCGACGGCCCGGATTTCAGTTTCACGATCCGCACAGGTGAGCAGTCGGATTTCGTGTTGCGCGGTTGCCGCCTCTGGCGCTGAAGCTTCACTGGCGATCTCGCCAGGAGTAAACAAACCAGCGCGCAGTGGCGCAAGTGAGCCGGCCACAGTCGCCGCGTCTTTACTTTGTATTAGTTTGAAATCAGCGATGCCCTGCAGCTGCTCAATGGTACTGCTGAAAGGTTCGAAGATGGCGGGATTGTCGAGGTCGCTGTTCAAGTTGACGACAACTTCAGGAATGTGGTGAATGAGTTGCCGCAACATTTCGCCCTGCACCGGCGTGAAGTCAAAAAAGCCGTCGAGCACGAGCAGTTTCACCTGCCGGAGCCAGGGCAGTTGGACTGACGCATCAGCAACTCGACCACGAAGCACTTCAAGGGCCCGCAACTGATCGGCATCGGCTTCGGTAAAATCGTTTTGATTCAGCAGGTCTACATAAGTGGAGTAGATCAATTGGACGTCGCGGTCGAAATCCGTTTGCAGAAAAATTCTGTTGGCCGCCGCTCGCCCATTTGTGTTTTCGTCAGCCAGATCGAAATCACGGATTCGCTTGCCGACGATCTCGGCCAGTTCAGCCGGCGTTTTCGCGGCCCGTTGAATCTCACCGACCAGCGTTGAAATCGTGTTGATGCAGCCTTCGCGATTTGCGAGTGATTTGATCGCTGTTAGTTGTCCCGAGGCGGCAAGCTGTTTGAGGATTTGCGAGACGAGGGTTCGTTTCAGCGGCAACTCTTCGCGATCAATAGGAATGCGTGGCGAAAGTCGCGCACCGGTTTCAGCTTCGACGGCTGTGAGCAGCACTCTGCGGACCAGGCCACGAAAGAGATAGACCGGCAGTTCGCCCCACAGCCCGGCGTTTTGCGAGCCGTCGAGAATTTTTTCAGTTACCAGTTCAAGCAACGGATGGGAGGCGGCGAGATAAAGAAATGTTTCAGACTTGCCCTGGGAGACAAGCTCTGCGCACCGCTGGATGAGTCGCGAGCGATTGTTGCCGAGGAGAGGGCCTAACCAAATTTCTTTTGACACAACAGGATTATCCACAGATTACGCAGATTTCACAGATTAGGAGCACCGTAAATCAACCATCGAACACAACCCGGCTCCGCCAATGACCTACACGGCTTAAAATTCCTTGCTGCCAAATCGGTGTAATCTGCGTAATCTGCGGATTCTGCTGTTTACTTTTCGCCGCCGGTCGCGCTTCTTGAACTCAGCAGCGGCAGTGAGTCGTCTTCCACGGGGTCGGGTGCCGCAATCTCATCGGCGGCGACCAAATCCGGAAACAGTCCACCTTCATCCAGGCTCAGCGATCGAATTGCCTTGTCGATAGGCTCGAGTGTTTCAATGTCTTCACCGGAAAGAGCGCCCCGCTCTTTAAACTTTCGCGCTGTCCGCAACACACGTCCTTCAAAGGAGCCGACGCCCTGGTTGTAAGAGTCCAGCGCGCGCTCAATACCTTTGCCGATGTTGGCGAAATGGTTCGTGAACACGCGTAACCGATCGTAAAGCGTCTTGCCAAGTTCGCTTACTTCTTTGGCGTTCTCGGCCATCTGCTCCTGACGCCAACCGTACGAGACCGCTTTGAGCAAAGCGATCAGCGTCGTCGGCGTGGCGATGATCACATTCTGGCCCACACCGTCTTCAATCAGCTTCGGATCATTCTCGAGCGCCGCACTGTAAAACGTTTCGCCGGGCAGAAACAACAACACAAACTCGGGCGTAGGCTGCACCGATTCCCAATATGATTTTTTGCTCAGCGCGCCGATATGCACGCGCACCAGCCGCGCATGATCTTTGAGCCGCGCGCTGCGGATATCTTCGTCCGTGGTTGAGATTGATTCGTAGAAAGCGTCGAACGGAACCTTCGCATCAACCACGATCGTGCGATTACCCGGCAGGCGAACAATCAGATCCGGCCTTATGCGCCCATCTTCGGTGACCACGGTTTCCTGTTCGACGAAATCGCAGTACTGCAGCATGCCCGCCATTTCAACCACCCGCCGCAACTGAATCTCGCCCCAGCGGCCGCGGATATGCGGCGTGCGCAATGCCTTCACGAGATTTCCCGTCTCGGCCTGGAGCTGCAACTGAGAAGTGGCCAGCGCTTTCACTTGTTGGCGCAACTCGGAATACGCGCCGGCGCGCTCTTTCTCGATCTCGCCGATTTTGCCGTCAACTTTTTCCAACGATTCTTTGAGCGGCTTGACCAGTTGATCGATCGCTTTTTGCCGAAACTCCAAATCCCCTTTGGCGTTCTCTTGAAACTTTTCGAGCGTGGCGTGCGCGAGTTGCAGAAAGGACTGATTGTTGTCTTTCAAAGCGTCGCGGGAAAGCGCTTTGAAGCGCTCGGCGAGTTCTTCGGTGGCTCGGTTGAACGAAGAAATTCGCTCCTGCGCAGCGCGACGTTCTCCTTGCAGCTCAGCTTGCAACTGCGCATTTTCGGTGCGCGACTGCTTATGATCTGTAACCTCTCGTAGTTGCGCCTCGTGCAGTTTTTGTAATTCGGTTTCTTTGCCGGCCAGGCGCTCTTTCAGCGTCGCGACCTCTGCCGCCGTCACCGCGCCAGCTTTTGTCTTGAGCAGCAGCCAGGCGAGCGCGGCGCCGAGCGCGCCGCCCAAAAGCAGAACCAGGATGCCAATGAGAATTTCAGTGTTCATTTACTGAGATGAAGTTTAACAGATGCTGTTTCGGAAATGAAACAGCGTCGCGTTAACGGGCTATGCCAACATGAGCGGCTTATCTATTTTGAATTAATTCTGCCACCGTCAAACCGATATCTTTGGCGATTTGTCTTAAGAGTACCGGAGAAATATCGCGACCCGTGTGGAACGGAAGCGTGGTGCAGCGTCCGTCTGCGTGACGGTACTGCGCTTGTGCGAGCCGCGCTGGCGGACTTCAACGAAACGAGTTTTTGAAGAATTCCAGCGATCTCTCTAGGTTTGAGAACTGGAGGCTTGGCCATTACTAGAGACCGATACGTTCTGGGTACCGACGAATTCCGAGTTCAGTACAGGTTCCCCATCCTCGAGCAACATCTCGATTACTTCTTTCAAGTTTTGATTGAGCTCATCGAGAGATTCACCCTGCGAATGTGCACCGGGAAAACCCGGAACATAGCCGACGTAGAGGCCGGTGTCGCCGCACTTCTCAACTACTGCCGTAAACATCTTCATAAATCGAGAATAACACTACTTCAATTGCACATCTACTTGAATGGTAAGACCAGCTATCGCCCAAAGCACGCCACCATCCGTTCATAAACCCGGCGCGTGACCCGCACGTCGTTGAGGTTGTATTCGCGAATCTCAGCCAGCTTTCCTGCCTGGTACAACTCAAAAACCTTGCTGCCCTCGGCCGTCGCGGTCTTACTCGATTCAATCCCCAGCGCCCAGGCGACGTCATCGAGACTGACAAAGCGTTTCGCGCCAAGCCACCAGTGATGCATCGTGTCAAAAACTCCGCGCACGCGAAACTCAGAAAGATCAACCAGCGGCTTGGCGGAAATACAATGGACCAGGCAGCGCTGGAAAATAAACGGCAAGTCAAAACCGATCAGGTTATGGCCGACCAGCTCGTCCGACTCGCAATCGAAATCTTTCAGGAGCTCGAGAAGTGCCAGCAGCGAGTTTTTCTCATCCTGCTCAACGCCATCCTGGTCGATGCCAAACACGTGCTCGCTCTGCGGTAGTTCGACGCCCAGGTCAATTCCGGCAATCGGCCCGGCGTGCACAGCGATAGAAAGTATGCGACCGGAAGTGGCGCTCAGCGATCCTAGTTGGTAACAGCGCTCTTCCTCGATAACGATGTCTTCCAAATAGCGTTGCTGTTGTTCCAAACGCATGTTGCCCAGCTTTAGCAACTTCTCGAGTTGTGGACCGACGCGTTCGCGATAGTCCGGCAGCGTCAGCGTCTCGATGTCCATCGTGTAAGCGCGCGGCAGCACGGGGTCCGCATTTTGATGTTCGCGATATTGCTCGAGGGTAATTGGACGATACTCGCTGACCACAAACTGCGGACGGTCCTGAAAACTTTCGAGCGTGCCGGCGATACCAAACAAACCCGGCTTAATCTCTTTCCAGATGTCGAGTGTCTCGCCCCAGATTTTCAACGGCAGCGAGCCGGTCGCGTTTCGCGCCGTCGCATCGCAAAAGCGTTTGCCTTGTTGCGTGCGTTTCTCGCGGACTGAAGTGATGACGACCATCAACCACAGCTCTTCGCCCTGGGGCATTTCAGGAATGGGAATGTTGCCTCTCATAAGCTCAGGTGAAACCGGCCTGGTATTCTGGTGCAAAATTTCTTGCAGCGAACGCAAACTAACAGTTCACTTTACGTCATTAACGATTGCGAAAATCCATTCTATACTGTCACGCCGCTAAAGGGTCACTCACCAAAATCAATTTGGTTTTATCTTTCCGATGCTTGTAATGCAAAAGCAAACGTTGGCGCGAGCTGAGGCGCTGCGACGCATCAGGTTGCTTACCGGCAAAGACTTGCGGCCGCTCGCGGATCAGTATGGCATCACGGTATGGAAAAACGGCCACAAGAATAAAGGGTGGGCGGGGCAGGTGATTGAGCATTATCTTGGTCTGCCGCAAAATTCTTTGCAGGCGCCCGACTTTGGCAGTTGGGAGTTGAAAGTTGTTCCGGTTGTTCCCGGTTTGGCAGGAACCGTGCTGGTCAAGGAATCGATGGCCATAACGATGATCGAGCCGGCAGAGGTCGTCGCCGGCAAGTTCACCGACAGTCATCTTTACGACAAACTCCGCAGCCTGATTGTAGTCGCGCGAATTTTTCAGGACGTGCAGGAGACGTCGGCGTATTTACATTCGGCGGCCGAGTTTGATCTCGACAATCCCGCAATTCGCAAGCAGGTGGAAGCGGACTATGAAGCGATTCGCGAAATCATCAGGACGAAAGGCGTCGAGGCGTTGACCGGCGAGACTGGAGAATATGTGCAGGCGCGTACCAAAGGCCGCGGGCATGGCAGCACTTCGCGGGCGTTTTATGCGCGGGCGGGGTTTGTCGCGCATATTTTGAATTTGCAGAAGCTGGCTTGGATGCCTCGAGTACTTGATGACGAAGCAACCGCTGGAAGTGAATTGAAACTATCCTCAGATTACCCAGATTTCGCAGATTAGGTTAGAACAACAGACGGTCAAAAGCTTTAGCTAACCGGCACGCGACGCTTGATAGCCGCCGAAGCACCGAAATCTGCCCTTCCCATTTGCTATCTGATGAATCTGTGTAATCCGCCAAATCTGTGGATTTAATGCTTTGCCGTTCGCGCGGAACGATCAATTTCAGCGTTCATCCGGCCAGTCAGCATCAGCCAGATCATTTTGTAGTCACCCATGAAGGACCACAGCGGATATTGAAAGGTAGCCGGTTTGTTTTTCTCGATGAAGAAGTGACCAATCCAGGCCGCGCCGTAACCCGGGATCAGCGCGAGCGGGAACAGCCACCACTTACCAATCGCGATCAAGTAAATAACCGCAGCAACGGCCAGGGAAGTTCCCAGCAGGTGAAGCAGACGAGTCTGTGGCTTGCTATGTTCGGCGACATAGTGCGGCCAGAATTCGGTGAATGAATTGTATTCTCGTTGGGCCATTAGAATTGAAGACTTATCGGCAACTTACACAGATTCCGCAGATTTACAATGGGTTGCAGTCTTTGGATCTGATTCTTCATTTGTTTCCTTGTCCGTCTGCGTAATCGGTGTAATCTGCGGATTAATTTGTTCTTGTTGTACTCAGGATCAGGCCTGCGAAAACAACTGCATGAATTGTTCGGATGCGACGGGAGCGACGCACGCAAGTTGCAAGTTTTCTTCGACGTGCTCGCGGCTGCTCATGCCAACCAGCGCGGTGGTAATTCCCGGCGCCGAGCGCACGAATTGTATCGCGGTCTGCGCGTCGGTCGTCAATGATCCCAGCGTTTCTCGCAGCTCTGCAGGCAAACCTCGAGCAACGCGACCCTGGAAAATTGAAGCGCTGGAGATGACTGTTACGCCGAGCAGCTCGGCCGCTTCCAACAATGATAAAGATTCACCAGCAACGGTTTGGTTAACCAAAGTCAAAGCCTCTGGCAGCGCCAAATTGAAAGGCAACTGAACAAAACGAAAGCCGTGCGCAGCACCGCCGACTTCGCTCGCCAGCGAAACCATGCGCGCCAAAGAATGATAGCCGGTTGTTCCTGCTGGAACCCGAAAACCGTTCCAGGTAGCCACGCCATAAAACTTCAGTTTCCCTTGCGCGCGATTTTCTTCAAGCTGCGCAAATGCCGCGCGCAGCCGCGCAGCAAACTCTTCCTCAGAAACCTCGCCCAACTGCGATTCCGGGTTGTGAATGTAATAAACGTCGACGCAGCTCAAGTTCATGTTGGTTAGCGACTGGTCCAACTGGTTCTGCAAATACGAGGGGGTCATGCAATGACTCCCGCCGGCGAAATCCTGCAAACGCGCAATACCGGGTTTGACGAAAGTCTCTTCAACGTAGGCACGAACGTCGCGCGGCGGCGCGCCAGCAAACGGTAAGTAACCACCCTTCGTGCAGACGATCAGTTCCTCGCGTGCAAAGCCTTTTGTTCCGGTAAGTTCATCTAAAGCATTCCCAATCGATCGTTCACTGCGCTGAAAGCGATAGTTAGCGGCCGTGTCAATCACGTTCGCGCCCAGTTCAACCGCACGCACAACCGCATCGGTGTACGCTTGATCGGTTCGTTCGTCCGCGTCGCCGAGGTAAGTGCCGATGCCGATTGACGAAAGCCAGAGTTGCTGACGTTCGCGGAAATGACCCGTCGCGGCGTCGGGGAATCGAGCGCGATAACGAAGCGTGCCTTCGGTAGATGCGTTTTTGGTGCTGGACATGAGTTTAAATGAACCGCAAGCGGTAGCGACTGTATTATTTTTGCCGCGGATTAACGCGGATTGTACGAATCTGAAATCAAAGCATTTAGGCGCGGGTTCTTGCGGTAGTTTTTCGCTTGGTCGGATCTCCGTTCATCCGCGTAAATGCGCGGCTAGATTATCCGGTCGCTACCCCGATGCATCGAGGTTCCGCAGGAGCACAGTATACGCGCGCGCGGAAAACCAGCAAGCGCTTCGTCGTTACGAAGGCCTGTGTTAGTTTTGCCTTACTCAAGGAAGCTCTGATCAATCTCTTCGACGCGTAGCGTCGGTAGAATTTAACCCGGCGTTTCAACGCCGGGTAGATTGGAAGTTTGTCCCCGTCGCGTAGCGACGGTCGAAAACAGTTCAAGCGTCGCTACGCGACGCGAACGACTCGTTGCACTGTCCCCGGCCTTGAAAGGCCGGGCTAAACTCTACTGACGCTACGCGTCGAAGAACTTAATCAAATCTTCCTCAAGATTTTTAAGGAAAACTTATGGATTACTTTTTCAACTGGCAGGAGCACGCGGGCTCAAAGCCTGACAAGTTTTACAAGACCACGCTGTTCCAGGGCGCGCACCTGATGGTCGGACTAAACTGTCTCGAGCCGGGGCAAACGCAAGGCGCACACGCGCATGAGGGCGCCGACAAATTCTATTTTGTTCTGGCAGGTTCGGGAACGTTTACAGTCGGCGATGACAAGCGACAGGCCGAGGCGGGCACCGTCGTCGCAGCGCCTGCAGGTATAAAGCATGGTGTTACGAATTCCGGAACCGAACGTCTTTCTTTGCTTGTGGCTATCGCCCCGCCGCCGATCAAATGACAACCGAACACTCTTTTACGCGACCGTCTTCGCTTGATGTTTCGCCGGAAGAATTGCGGGAACTATCGTCGCGGGTCAATGAACTTGTGCTGCAATACTTCTCTGAAGTTTCCGGCTTGCCGGTATTTCCGGAAACGTTTGCCGGCGACACGCTCGAACAAGTTGGCGCTACGCTGCCGGCCGAAGGCGAGCCGGTAGAGCGACTCATAAACGACTGCCACACGATCATCGAGAATAGTCGTCATAACGGCCACCCGCGCTTTTTTGGTTACGTCGCCTCGCCCGCAACACCGGTTGGAGCTTTTGCCGATCTAATTGCATCGGCGTTGAATTCAAACGTCACTTCGTGGCGTTCCGGTCCGGCTGCCACCGAAATTGAACGGACAGTCGTGCGTTGGCTGGGAGCTTTAATTGGGTACGATGAAGGCGCTAAGGGTCTGCTCACCAGCGGCGGCTCGATGGCGAACATGACTGCGTTGTTGATCGCCCAGCGAGCGAAGACCGGAAGGGAAGCGGGGCGCAAAGGCCTTTGGCAAAGTGAAGCGCCCATGACCATCTACGCGTCCGAGCAAGTTCACATGTCGATACCGAAAGCGGCGGACGTGCTCGGGATGGGTCGCGACCAGGTTCGCTTGATTGGTTGCGACGATCAGTTTCGCATGAATGTAAAACTTCTGCGCGAACGCATTCAGGCGGATATTCAGGCGGGAGCGAAACCGTTTTGCATCGTCGCCAGCGCCGGCACGACTAATACCGGCGCCGTCGATCCATTTTCTGAGATTGCCGATGTTGCTCAGGAATTTGCGCTTTGGTTTCACGTCGATGGCGCATACGGCGCCCCGGCGGCGCTTGACGAAACCAAACGTCCCCTTTTTTTTGGTCTCGAACGCGCTGATTCCGTATCCCTGGATCCACACAAATGGCTTTATGCGCCGCTTGATTGTGGCTGTCTCTTATTTCGCGATGAAGCCAAAGCGCGTGTCGCTTTTGGGGATGAAGACGCGGACTATATAAAGGTGCTCGAGCAAGACGCGGATGAGTCGTTTGCTTTTTGGAATTATGGACCAGAGCTGTCGCGCCGGTTTCGCGCGCTTAAGATCTGGCTGACGTTGCGTTATTACGGCGTGCGTCGCCTAGCCGCGGCGATTACTGAAGACAATGCGTTGGCCGGCTATCTGGCAGGGCTTGTGGAACAGGCGGAGGATTTTGAACTGTTGTCGCAGCCGCAGTTGAGTATTTGTTGTTTCCGTTATGTACCGCAAGCCATGCGGTTGCAGTCCGGTGGCTGGCTACTGGAAAACGAGGATGAACTGAATAGCCTTAATGAGAAGGTTATGCACGCCGTGCAACGCGGCGGCCGTGCCTATCTTTCCGGCGCGAGCATTCACGGCAAGTTTGCTTTGCGCGCTTGCATCACAAACTTTCGCACGACGCGGGCGGATATCGAGCAGACGTTGCAGATCATTCGTGAAGCGGCGGAGCAGTTTTAGTTTCCTATTCTTAATGAGTGGAATCATTGAGCGAAAATATGTTCGGGAGCTGTCGGTCGCGCTTGAGCTCGCGCGCGAGGCGGGTGCAGCGATTCTCGACGTCTATGACGGCCCATTTGAGATTGAACAAAAAGCGGGCGCCGGCGATCTCGAACCAGTTACGCAAGCCGACAGAATTGCGAATGAGATTATTGTGCAGCGACTAGGCAGAGAATTTCCGGAAGATGGAATCCTGGCCGAGGAATCAATTGATACGAAACGCCGGCTCGGTAAGTCACGTGTGTGGATGGTCGATCCACTCGACGGCACCACCGGCTTCATCGAAGGCAACGGCGATTTCGCCGTGCAGATTGGTTTGGCCGAAGCTGGCGAATGTGTGCTGGGCGTTGTTTACCAGCCATTGACCGGCATCCTGTATCGTGCCGTTCGCAGCGGCGGCGCCTGGGTCGAGCGGCCAGAAACTGAGCCTGAACGGGCGCGCGTTTCCAATCACACCGATCTCGCGACGATGCGACTGGCGGCCAGCCGCTCGCATCGCAGTCCCCGCATGGACCGTGTGGTGCAAAGCTTTGGCGTCAAACAGGAAGTGCGCCGCGGTTCGGTGGGAATAAAAGTTGGTTTGATTGTCGAACAGCAGTGCGATCTTTATGTGCACCTCTCGCCGCGGACAAAACAATGGGACACCTGCGCGCCGGAAATCATTTTGCAGGAAGCAGGCGGCAAGCTTAGCGATCTTTTTGGGAGGCCACTTCGTTATAACTCGCCTGAAGTTCAGAACCGCAACGGCATCGTCGCCAGCAACGGCGTGGCCCACGGGCAGATAATCGCAGCTCTGGCGCCGCTATTAATTGAGTTTGGCCGCGCGCCGGTCTAAACCCACATCTTCGTAGAGCAACTGTTAGTTTGCGGCGCCCTCGCCCTCGATCCTTGAATAACCAGGCGCCAGTGCAAACTCCGTTTGCTTTACATCGGTTGAATACTCCTTACAGTAAACCTGCGGCTGAGCTAATATCTCTGCCATCCTCGATTTGGAGTGGCGCGGTGCAAAGTCGATCACGAATCTTTCTCACGTTTGCTCTTTTTTGTGTCCTCCCTCTGCTGCTGCTCAGCGGCATCAATCTCCTGGTCAATGTCAGATCCGGTGAGACGCTCGTACGCAACGAGTTGGAGCACGAACTCGCGGCGACCACCCAAAGCTTTGAAACTCTACTTCGCGAGCGAAAACAGGAAATTAGGAATCTAGCTGCGAGCGGGGCGCTGCAAAATTGCATGCGCACGTCCGATCGTTCTGCCGTTTCTCAAGCCACTAATCCACCAGCAGCAAACAACCCTGGGGAGCCAGCGGCCCAAACGGGAGCTGACGACATTCAGGAGGCGAAAAGCGCCATTGGCTCGCTGCTTCGTGGCCCAAACTCTTACCGAGCCATTGCCGCCTTTGCCCCCAGCCGGCAAGCGATTTTTATCGCCGAAGCGCCTCTCAGCAAAAACGGCGATATTGTTTTTCGCACGCGCGATTTGTTAGCGGACCAGATCCAACCAGAGAAAGGTGTTTGGACGGCGTCAGAAGACGAAGTGCTTTGCTCGATTGTCGCCAGCCCGACCGCGGGTAAGACGTTGCGTTGCACGACGCCGGTTTTTTTGTCTGACCCCGGAGCCGCTCGCGGCGCTTTGGTTGCGGATCTGCGGCTGGACTCCGTTATTTCGTCCGCTGCCCGTCCACTCGAAGATTCGATCGCTGAAAACAAAAACACTTCCCGGCGCTCCACTGTCGTACTTGTTGTCGACGACCAGTACGAAATTGTTTACCACACCAACGCTGCGCTCAAACATCAACACGCCCAATCATCGTTGCCGTACCTCCGCGGGATAGGTGCGGAAATGGTGGCCGGTCATTCGGGTACGAGTAGCTTCAAGGCGGCGGACGGTGATCAATGGCTGGTCACTTATGCTCCACTCCTGGGGAACAAACTGTCGCTGGCCGTGGCGCGCAATTCTTCGTTAGCCTCGCGCGATTCAAGGCTCTATGGCTGGCTCGGTATCATCCTGGCGCTGCTGGTTGGTTCAACCGCCGCAGTCGTCCTTACGCAGTATTATGTCCGCCGCACAAAAAGCATCGATCAGGTGGCCGCCGGCGTCGATGAGATCGTCAAAGGCAAGTTGGACCATCGCATCGAGTTGCTCTCCAGCGACGCCCTGCGACCGCTGGCCGACAACGTTGGCTTGGTGACCAAGCAGTTGCGCGAACAGATCGCGCGCGAAGCCGAGGGCCGGCAGTTTCAGTCTTTCGTGCGACTCTCTGCGGTGCTCACGCACGACCTGAAGAATGCGATCGAGGCGTTGTCACTCATTGTCAACAACATGGAAAAGCATTACGAGAAGGAAGAATTCCGCGTCGATGCGATGCAATCTTTGACTACCGCCACGGATAAATTGCGAGCATTGGTCGCGCGGCTCAGTAATCCCGTGAATACGTTAAGCGGCGAGCACAAGCGGCCGCGCTCCGTCGATCTGGTGCCGATACTGAAACGTGTGGCCGCGATGACGGCCGAGCCGGCCAGCACTCGGCATGAGATTGCAGTCAATCTTCCAGAGACACTCTTCGCGCTCGTTGACGGTGAACGCATCGACAAAGTCATGGAAAACCTGATCATCAACGGGCTCGAGGCGATGGGAGAGAAGCGCGGAAAATTGACGATTGCAGCCGGCGAAACCGATGCCGGCAAACCCTACTTCAGTGTAAGCGACACCGGCGAGGGCATGAGTGAGCGCTTCATTGCCGAGAGGTTGTTTCACCCTTTCGCGACCACGAAACCAAAAGGCGTCGGGCTTGGTTTGTATACCTGTCGCGAAGTAGTCAGCGCCAACGGTGGCACGATCGAAGTTGAGTCAGAGCAAGGTGCTGGTACTACTTTTAGGGTCGTGCTACCATCGCCCCAATCGTAACGCGGTGAATCGTCCCGCTCGCATCCTCACCAGTTGCCCAGGCTTTTTCCAGTCCATTCGTTCAGCCTTTGCGGATGTTCGTTTGAGCAAAAATTATCGATGGGCCACGACTCTCAAACCAAAGAATCCAGAGCGAAAGAAACCCTGCTGGTCGTCGATGACGATGAATCAGTGCGCCGCGGACTTTACTGGACACTGAATTCTGATTATCGCGTGCTGGAAGCTGCGTCGCGTGGAGAAGCCGTAAAGCTGTTGCAGCAGGAGAACATCGATCTCGTTCTCAGCGATCTGCATTTGCCCCCCAAGGTTGAAGATATTTCCGAAGGCCTGGCGATCATTGAGGCTGCGCGCGATCGAAACCCACCGGTCCAGGTTGTAGTGATCACCGCGAGTAACTCGAAACGCGCCGCGCTGGAAGCCGTCAAGCGTGGCGCTTATGGTTTTTTTGAAAAGCCGCTCGACGCGGTGGAAGTTGTGCACATCGTCAATCAAGCGGTGCGCATGCGGCGGCTGGAACTTGAAAACACCCGCTTGCGCGACGAGCTGGTTGGGGCCACGGGCTTTGGGCGTTTGATTGGTTCAAGTCAGGCGCTGGAAAAAACCTTGAAGCAGGCGCGTGCGGTTGCGGACACCAACGCCACCGTCTTGATCATCGGCGAAAACGGCACCGGCAAAGAGATGCTGGCGCGCGCCATCCACGAAGAAAGCCAGCGAGCGCGCCGGCCGTTCATCGGCGTCAGTTGCGCCGCGCTAACTGAGTCGCTGATTGAGTCGGAACTGTTTGGCCATGAAAAAGGCGCGTTTACCTCCGCCAATTACATGCGGCAGGGGCGTTTCGAACTTGCTGATGGCGGCACTTTGTTTCTCGACGAGATCGTCGAGTTAACTCCGGGCGTGCAGGTTAAGTTGTTGCGAGTTTTGCAGGAGCGAGCTTTTGAACGCGTTGGCGGCACAAAGACCTTGACCGTGGACATTCGCCTAATCGCGGCCAGCAACCGGGATCTGGAAACGGAAGTAGCCGCCTCTCACTTTCGCCGCGATCTTTTTTACCGGCTCAATGTAGTGCCGTTGGTGCTGCCACCTTTGCGCGAGCGCGCCGAAGACATTCCTGGCCTGGCGGCACACTTCGCAGCGAAAGCAGCCGAGAAACATGGTCGCGCCACGCCGCAATTGCAACCGGCATTGGTGGATTCATTGCATGAATATGAGTGGCCGGGAAATGTTCGTGAGCTGGAGAATTTGATGGAGCGCCTGGTGCTGCTTGATCGTGCCGCTACGCTGGGCTTGGAATTTCTTCCCGAGAAGATGTTAAAGACGCAGCCCGCTCCGGGCGTTTCCAGTGAAAAGACTTTCGAAGGTGCGGTGACTGCGTTGAAGCGCAAGCTGATCGTTACCGCGCTCGAAGCGGAGCACGGCAACAAAGTCGCGGCGGCTAAACGTCTCGGCATCAGTCGTTCTTATCTGCACCGGCTGATTAGCGAATTCGGAATTCAGGTGCGCACGAATAGCAGCGCTGTGTGAGATCAAGCTATAATTCGTTTTCCAAGGAGAAGACGAAGAATGGTAGATACGATTAAATGCAAACACTGCGGCGAGAAACGAGCTGCGCTTGGTTTTTCTCCCTTCCCGAATGAGTTGGGACAGCGCATTGCCGCTGAGATTTGCCAGCCGTGCTGGAGTGGCTGGCTACAAAAGCAAACGCAAATCATCAATCACTACGGCCTCGACCTCACCAACCCGGACGCGCAAAACTTTCTATTCGACAACGTCAAGGGCTTCCTGTTCGGTGAAGCGCAGCCGTTAGAGGCGGAAATTGATACCACCAAAGAAGGCACGGTGAAGTGGTAGGGCGGAAGAGGAACTATGAATGATGAATGATGAACGATGAAGAATGAAACAAGATTCATAGTTCATAGTTCATCGTTCATCGTTCTTCTGGCCCCATCCTTGCTGTAGTTATCCGGCGTTGCATCTCCCCGATCTTTT
>JANMKA010000136.1:0-4138 GCA_031371765.1 Blastocatellia bacterium | reverse complement strand
CCCAGAATCAGCTCGTGGACGCGCGCGAGAAACGCGCCCGACTCCGCGCCTTGAACGATGCGGTGATCGTAGGTGCTGCTGATGGTGATTGCTTTGGAAATACCCAGTTGCGAAAGAGCTTCGGGCGCCATCGCCTGGTACTCAGCCGGATATTCAATCGCGCCAGTGGCGATGATTAGCGATTGGCCCACCATCAAACGGGGCGTTGAGGCAACTGTGCCGATGGTTCCCGGATTGGTAAGCGAGATGGTTGTTCCCTGAAAGTCCGCTATCTGAAGTTTGCCTTCCCGCGCGCGCTTGATGACGTCGTCATACGCCTGGGTAAACTGAGGAAAGCTCAGTTTGCCCGCGTCCTTGATGTTCGGAACAAGCAACGTGCGCGTGCCGTCCTTCTTAGTTAGATCGATGGCGACGCCAAGATTGATTTGCGCGCGATGAATGCGTGCCGGTGCGCCCGCAACAGTTTCAAAACCATCGTTGAGTTGTGAAAACTGATCGAGCGCGCGCAGCAAGGCCCAGGCGATCAAATGCGTGTAGGAAACTTTGCCACGGTCGTTTTCCTGAAGGTACTGATTGATCATGCGCCGATTTTCGTCGAGCAGTTTTACCGGAATGCGGCGTTGGGAAGTTGCCGTCGGCACTGCCAGACTCGCATCCATGTTCTCGACAATCTTCAACGCCGCCCCGCGAATCGGAACCGCTTCGACTTGTTCGGTTGTAGTGGCAACGGCGGGTTTGGTTGCTGGTGCTGCTGCTTTCGCCGGTGCGGTCGCTTCCGCGGTTTTCGCCGGAGCTGCGGTCTCGCGGGCGCCGTTGTCGGTTGGGCGTGCTTCGCCGGCGGTGTTGCTTACGGTCGCGGCCGCGTTACCGGCGCCATCACCCAGTAACTCAGTAAAGTAGGCCCGCCAGGACTCATCAACCAGTTCCGGATTGCTGCGGAAACGGCCGAGCAAACCCTCGACATAAGTGGCGTTAGCGCCAAAATTTTCAGCAATAATTTCTGATAAATCCGTACTGGTCTGCGCCAATTCTTTCACCTCTGCTAAGGACAAAACTGCGACAGGGTTGACCTGCTGGCGGTGTGTGCTTTTGCTAATAGACTAACATCTTCGCGAGCGGTTTGCATCTGGCGTTTGTGCTCGATTGGCATAGCTAAAGCCTGCGAAAAATTTCGAATCCGCGCCTGCTGGTGTTATCTTAAGCGTCCGTTCGTCCAACCTTTGCTCAACGAAAGCAGGCTCATTCTGGCTGACGATAATTCCGAACCGCGACCACGTCTCCGCACCGCCCTGGTTTTCATTATGCTGTTCGCCGTGCTGGGTGCGGTGGTGCTGTTTGCATACTTTTCGACTTTTGAAAGACCAATGACCACTATCATTCTGGTTCGGCACGCGGAGAAAAATATTGAACCGTCAAATCCTGATCCGGAATTGAGTCCCGCCGGACAAGCCCGCGCCCAGGAGTTGGTGCGGATGTTTGGCGACGCCGGTATCAAGGGAATCTACGCCACGCAATACAAACGCACGCAGCAAACCGTGAAACCGTTGGCTGACAAACTTGGTGTACCTGCTACAACGGTCGATGCGAGAAACACGGCTGAGCTGGTAAAACAGATTCGCGCACAACACAACGGTGACGTGGTCTTCGTTGCCGGGCACAACAACACGGTGCCCGAAATTATTGCAGCGCTTGGTGGCCCTCAGCTTCCCATCATTCCGGAGACGGAGTTTGACAATCTTTACGTCGTTACGATTTACCGTGTTGGTAAGGCGAAATTGCTGAAGATGAAATATGGAAGTCCGATGAGTCAGTGAGCAGTGAGCAGTGAGCAGTGGGCAGGGCCAGCGGGTAGGCATGGTCAAGTTAGTACTGGGACCGCGGGCGTCCCGCCCGCAATGAGCGCGCAGCGCGAACCACTCGACCACTCAACCAAGTCTGGTAACCCAGCGTGCGAGACGCCCGCGGTCCCAGTATTTAGGTCCCAGTTTTAGCGGTCCAGTACTTCTTCTTTCACTAATTTCTTATGTCAAAAAAATCAAAAACTACTTCTGCGTCACACAAGCGGTCGCATGAATTGGACCGCCGGTCCTTTCTAAAAATCGGCCCCGTGGTCGGCGTGGGCGCGTTAGTTGTGCCTCACCTGGCAGTCAGGTCTTTGGCGCAAACTCCTTTACCTTCGCCGCTGCCCTCACCGTCGCCCACACCGTTGCGCGTGACCAAAGAGATGCTGCAGCAGACTGAAAAGCTAATCGGCATTGAGCTCACCGACGCGCAGGAAGGGATGGCGCTCCAAAACGCCAGCGCCAACCTTGATCGTTACGAAGCGTTGCGAAAGATTGATATTCCTCTCGATACCGAGCCCGCGACTTTGTTCCATCCAGCGCTGCCGGGCAAGAAGTTCAACACCAAAGCGACCAAATTCAAATTCAGCCACGTTGAGGTTCCGGCATTCAACTCCATTGAAGAACTTGCGTTTGCTTCAGTGCCGCAACTTGCCGCGTTGATTCGCGCGCGCAAAGTTTCGCCAGTTGAATTGACGAAGATGTACCTGGCGCGTCTAAAAAAATATGGTCCAAAACTCAATTGTGTGGTCACGTTGACAGAAGAGCTGGCGCTCGCGCAGGCAACTGAAGCCGAGCGCGAAATCAAAGCCGGGAAGTATCGCGGGCCGCTGCACGGCATTCCCTGGGGCGCCAAAGATCTCTTCGCCACCAAAGGAATCAAAACTACCTGGGGCGCGGAACCGTTTCGCGATCAAGTGATCGACTATGACGCAACCGTAGTCGAACGTTTGCGCGCTGCCGGCGCGGTGCTGGTGGCGAAACTGTCGCTGGGCGCGCTGGCGCAGGGCGGGCGTTGGTTTGCTGGGATGACGAGAAATCCCTGGCAGGTTGATGAGGATAAGACGGGCTCGAGTGGCTCGTCCGCCGGCCCCGCTGCTGCAACCGCCGCGGGACTCGTGGGCTTTTCTATTGGCACGGAGACTTTGGGTTCAATCATTTCGCCATCGTCGCGCTGTGGCGTTGTCGGGCTGCGACCGACCTACGGGCGCATCAGCCGCTACGGCGCCATGGGTCTTAGTTGGACCATGGACAAGGTCGGGCCGATTTGTCGCCGCGTTGAAGATTGTGCCGCAGCTCTCGAAGCTGCGTATGGACCAGACGGGCGCGACTTGACTGTCGGCGATGTCCCATTTAACTGGCAGCCGGACCGGCCGCTGCGGGATATGCGCATCGGTTATCTGAAGACAGAATTCGATCAGCAAACTGACGCCGAACGAAAGGCGATTTATCAACAATCGCTCGCCGCTTTGAAAGCCGCGGGCGCGGATTTACAACCGCTCGAGTTGCCTAAGTTTCCTGTCGGCGCCTTGCGAATCATTTTGGTAGCGGAGGCAGCGACTGCGTTTGACGACATCACTCGCAGCGGCGCCATCAACCAGCTTTCCGGACAAGAGCCTTCCGATTGGCCCAACACGTTTCGCAGTTCGCGTTTCATTCCGGCTGTTGAATACATTCGGGCGCAACGCGGGCGCCGGCTCTTGATGCAGCAGATGGATGAGTTGATGTCGCACTGGGACGTTTTTGTTTCGCCCGCGCCGGGCAGCGTCAGTTTGCTGATCACAAACCTGACTGGTCACCCGGCGGTTTGCGTGCCGTGCGGTTTTCCTAAGGGCTTACCGCAATCAATCATGTTTACGGGTGGACTCTATGACGAAGGCGCGCCGCTGCGAGTAGCACTGGCGTTTGAGAAGGCCACGCAGTGGCACGCGATGCATCCGAAAATGGATTGGGTGTGAACTGAAAGCGTGTCAGGAATTGCCTAACAGTCGCGGAAGATCCAACACCAGCGCAATACTTCCATCGCGCAGTTCCGTAGCGCCGGCCACGCCATACCAGCGCCCGCTGTGCCGGCCGAGACTCCGCACTAAAACTTCCTCGTTACCTTCAACCTCGTCAACGATGAGCCGCAAATCTTTTCTCGAATCTCCGTTCGCTTGTTGCTGCGACGTGGCAAGCCGACAAGTAACTTGCTGCTTGCTCTTTCGGGAACGCTTCGGCGCAGCAGGTTGTCCCAGCAGTTCACTTAAATTCACTGGCTCGTCGTCGCGGTGAGTTTGCGCTTTCTTTGCGCGCTT
>JANMKA010000057.1:0-29082 GCA_031371765.1 Blastocatellia bacterium | reverse complement strand
AAAGTAATCGGACCGTCACGCCTGAGGCGTTCGCTTAGTTGTTCGGCAAGGACTGTTGTGTAGGGTGCTACTTCGATCATTGATTGAAGTACGGTTAAGCGCCGCCGGGTTCTAGCGATCTTCCGGATCTTCTTTTTGCAGCAAGCGGGTGGTATTTTCAGTGACACTAGGCGGCGTAAAGATTTCTGCAGTATTTGGGCGCGGGTTCCACGCCTGCGCGGGATTGAATGAGGCCTGCGCAGATGCCATTGGCCTGCCAGTCTCAAGCTGCGACGGCGACGGCGGCGCGTAAGAAGCAAGTTGGGACGAATCGATTGGCGGATGAGCACCTTCCATCATCAGAGCGTAAAGCATGCGCAGCAGACCGCCGATGAAACAAGTGATCGCGACAACCGGAACGAATATGTGTGGGGCAATGTCCAGGCTGACGGTAAGGATCGCGACAATCGGGACCACTAAGAGAGTGCTAAGCATCAACAGTGCGCCCTGCCGCACGCCCTTGCTTCTGGCAGAGAGTTCCCGGTTCGCCGATTGCACGTAACGCATCGGCAACTGTCCGCCAGTTGCCACCACGGCGCTCACTCCTTCAAGCAGGAAGCCGCAGCGCGAGCAATACCTGACCGTCTCAGAAACCTGTTGTTGTGCACACTTGGGGCAGAACATTTCGCGACCTCGAGGAGTGTCCTAATACAGCGCTAGATGATAAGCCCTGAGGGGCTGATACCGGAAAGCGCTTGGAGCGCCACGGCTGCCCGGCTTTGAAAATGCGCCGCGCGAAGCAGCGTCCGAAGCAAGAGTTCCATCATTGATACTAGCCCGTCCGCCGGTGTAGCGATAGATTTCAGCAAGCACGAATCGTCAGTGAAGCTGATAAACGCGTGCTTTCTTGTTTCCTCAACCTCGACGAGATGAGCCAGCACTCTTGCAGGCGTGGATAACTGTTCCGGTAAGGTCCATTCGAACGGATCGTCCCAAAGGTTCGCCGTAAGCCCGCCGAAGGTTTGTTCGATTGCTGCTGCGGAACGCAAAACATTTTCGCCGATTGAACGGAGCCCGGTGCCTGCCGGCGGAACGGAACCTTCGTAGAGCAGCGAGGCGGGCGTGTTTACAATTATTTCCGTTGAACGAGAATGCAGGCGCGCAAACTCTCGATCCAAGCTGGCGACGATGTCGCGTTGTTCGAGAGCATGCGCGCCTGCATTTTGTTCCATAGGTTGGTGCAGAGCGGGCGCCGGTTCTATCGTTGTTTGGAGGTGCGACCCGTCTCTTCCAAAACTGTTCCAAAGCTACGGCCGCCCCATTGGAATCCGTTGAGCACGCGGCCCTTGACGCCCACGCGCGAGCCACGCGAAGGCACTCCGCGCCGCGTCGCCACCCAGATGCGGCCGGTGCCGTCATCAATTTCGTAGGCGCCGTTGCCGAGTACGCCGTAACTGTCAGTGACGTTGCCGATGATGCCGACCTCCTTGCCACGATAGCGGCCCGGATCGGCGTTGATTTTCGAGATGGTAGTTTGGCTAGGGCAGGCGGTTAGCAGGAACACCGCGGCCAATAATACCGCGACCGGCGCTATTCTTTTCATAATATGCATGAGCGTCTCCTTCTTTGGTTTTCAGTTTGCTCGAGGGAGAGCGCCGCATCAAACTCTAACGAACTGGGAAACCTGCGGCAGTTAACAGATGCCGAGAATACCAAGACGGTTTTCCCAGCAGTTCAAAATAAGACGGCCCTTCGTCTCAACACCATCATCAAGGGAGTTGGCGAAGCGATGCTATACTGAGCGTGCGTGAAAATCCAGTTGAGCGAAGAGCCTACCTCAAGAGAAACTCCATCTCGGGACGTGAATATCGAATCATTGTCGAGGAAACAGAAACCCGAAGCCGGACAATTCCTCTTAATGCTATACTCATCCACACCATGAATATTCAGTTCACCACTCAGATTTTCCACGAAGGCAAGATGTACGTGGCGCACTCACCTGAGCTTGACGTGTCCTCCTGCGCCACTACCGAGGCGAAGGCACAAAAGAATTTGCTTGAGGCTGTCCGGTTATTTTTGGAGGAAGCCGAGAAGAAGGGTTCATTGCAACAAATTCTTAAGGAAGCCGGGTTTGTTCGCCGCAAACAGACTTTGGTAAAGCCACGGCCAGTGACTTCCCGTCGCGTTACAGTGCCGCTCTCACGCGTTCATGCCTAAGATTAGCCCTGTCTCTTACAGAATACTGGTTTGCATCTTTGAGCTTGCGGGCTTCAGATGCGTGCGAGAAGAAGGCGATCACATGATCTTCACGAGGCAAGACGTATTGCGTCCCGTCGTCATTCCGAAATACAAAAACATCCCCGTATTTATCATCAAGAACAATTTGCGCACTGCTGGAATGACGCGCGACCGCTACTTCGAGCTATTCAAAAAGTGTAGCTAACTTACGCCTTATTACTTGCCAAACCAACCAATCGGCTTGCCAGACAAATCAACCCAGACGCTCTTGACGTTGGTATACATCTCGAGCGCGTGCTTACCCATTTCACGGCCATAGCCCGACTGTTTATAACCACCAAAGGGCGAGGCCGCGTTAAACATGTTGAAGGTATTGATCCAGATCACGCCAGCCTTGATCGCTTTCGCGAAACGATGCGCGCGCGTGATGTTGCTGGTCCAGATGCCGGCGGACAAACCATAGATGGTTTCGTTTGCCTGCTCGATCAGATCGTCTTCATTTTCAAATGAGATTACCGAAACAACCGGGCCAAAAATTTCTTCCTGCGCGATGCGCATCTGGTTCTTCACATCGGAAAAAATTGTCGGCTGGTAGAAGTAGCCATTCTGAAAGGCGCCGGTGAGTGTCGGGCATTCGCCGCCCGCAACTACAGTTGCGCCTTCAGTCCGCGCGATATCGGCATAGCTCTTAACGCGATTGAGTTGTTCCTGCGAAACCTGCGGGCCCATGTTCGTCGCTTTGTCCATCGGATCGCCAACCACGATCTTCGCCGACTTCTCTTTCAAGCGCTCGAGGAACTGATCCTTTACGTCGGCTTGCACAAAGAGTCGCGAACCGGCGCAACACACCTGACCCTGATTAAAAAAGATTCCCATCATCGCGCCGTTAACCGCCTGCTCGATGTCAGCGTCAGCAAAAACTATGTTAGGCGCCTTGCCGCCGAGTTCGAGTGAAACTTTGGTTAAGTTGTCCGAGGCAGCTCTGGCAATCAATTTGCCAACTTCGGTCGAGCCGGTGAAAGCAACTTTGTCGATGCCGGGATGTGCCGCGAGCGCAGCGCCAGCCGTTTCGCCGTAACCGGGAACGATGTTTACCACGCCTTCCGGAAAACCTGCTTCCTGAATTAACTTTCCTAACTCCATGGCGGTTACGGGCGTTTGTTCGGCCGGCTTGAGCACAATCGTGTTGCCGGCGGCGAGCGCGGGCGCGAGTTTCCACGCGGCCATCAGCAGCGGGAAATTCCAGGGAATGATTTGTCCACAAACGCCGACCGGTTCGCGCAAAGTGTAGTTGAACATCTCGCCGGGCACGGGAATCGTCTCACCTTCGATTTTCGTGGCCCAACCTGCGAAGTATTCAAAATTCTCCGCAACCTGCGGCAGATCGACATAAGAAGATTCCTTGATCGGTTTGCCGTTGTCCGCAGTCTCGAGCGCCGCGAGTTCCGCGCTGTGCTCTTCAATCAACTGCGACAACTTGTAAAGCATGCGACCGCGATCGCGCGCGCTGATCTTCGACCATTTACCTTCAAAAGCGCGGCGGGCCGCAGCCACAGCATTGTCTATATCAGCCTTGTCCCCTTCGGCCACTTCAGCGAGGGTTTCGCCGGTCGACGGATTGGGCGTAGTGAATGTCTTGCCCGACTGGGCATCGACCCACTGGCCATCAATTAGAAGTTGATACTTGCGAGCTGAGTTTGTTCCGGCTGGTTGTGCTGATGACATGTCTTACTCCTTCTTAATTCAGTTAGAAATCAGTAGTGCCGGCAAGCAATTGCCTGAGCACGTAAGGCAGAATTCCGCCATGTTGGTAATAGTCGATCTCGATCGGCGTGTCGATGCGCAAAGTTACCGGCACTTCATCGGTCTGGCCCGACGCCCGGTGGACCATCAGTTTCAGATCCTTTTGCGGCGCGACTCCATCTTCAAGGCCAAGCAAATCAAAAGTCTCGCTGCCGTCCAAACCTAACGATGCGGCATTGGTTCCTTCTTTAAACTGACAAGGCAAAACGCCCATGCCGACCAGATTGCTGCGGTGAATTCGTTCGAAGCTTTGCGTGATGACTGCCTTGACGCCCAGCAGACGCGTGCCCTTTGCAGCCCAATCGCGCGAGCTGCCAGTGCCATATTCCTGGCCGCCAATCACGACCAGCGGCAAGCCCTCTTGTTGATATTTGACTGAGGCGTCGTAGATGCTCATGCGCTCCCCATCAGGTTGATGACCTTCTGATCTATAGATGGTAACGCCGCCTTCGACCGCCGGGACCATGAGGTTCTTGATGCGCACGTTGGCAAAGGTGCCACGCACCATGACTTCGTGATTGCCGCGGCGCGAACCGTAGCTGTTAAAGTCTTCGATTTGCACTCCCTTTTCCTGGAGATACAAACCCGCGGGCGAGCTGGCCTTAATCGCTCCGGCAGGACTGATGTGATCAGTGGTCACCGAATCGCCAAAGATTGCCAGCGGTCGCGCGCCGTGAATGTCTTTGAACTCCTCAACCGCATTACTGAATCCTTCGAAGTATGGCGGCTCGCGAATGTAGGTCGATTCCGGATCCCATTCATAAACGTTGCCGGTGCTGGTTGGGATTTCATTCCACAAGGGGTTCTGCTCGGCAAAATCGCGATAGTTTCGCCGGTACGTTTCCGGATCCATTGCTGTCGACAGCAATGAGTTGATCTCTTCAATCTTCGGCCACACATCCCGCAAGTAAACGTCTGCCCCATCGCTTCCCTTGCCCAGGGGCTCGCTGGAGAGGTCGATGTTAATTCGCCCGGCAATTGCAAACGCGACGACGAGCGGGGGGCTCATCAGGAAGTTCGCTTTAATGCTTTGGTGAACGCGGGCTTCAAAATTTCGATTGCCGGAAAGAACGCTGGCCGCGATCAAATCGTGTTCGCTGAGGACCTGTTCAATGGTCGGGTCCAGTGGGCCGGAATTGCCGATGCAAGTGGTGCATCCGTAACCGACCAGATTGAAACCAAGCTGGTCCAGGTATGGTTGCAGGCCGGTCTTCTGCAGATACTCAGTAACTACGCGGGAACCCGGTGCCAGCGAATTTTTAACCGCCGCACCGACGGTCAAACCACGCTCAACCGCTTTCTTTGCCAGCAAGCCCGCCGCCAGCATCACACTCGGATTCGAAGTATTGGTGCACGAAGTGATCGCGGCGATCAGCACATCGCCATGCCCCAAATCGACTTCAGCGTGCGGAAACTCTTCCGGATGAACTTCGTCCAGACGATCAGGCGTGGGACGGTTGTTGACCATCTCAGTTTCCGTCCACACCGACGTATTCTGCGCTGTTACGTCGCCGCTCACAGCCGTTGCGACCGGAGTAGGCGCCTGTTCACCGCCGCCAGCGATCGCTTTCTTCGCAATCTCGACCGTGCCGATGCGTGTGAAGTAACGCGAGTCCATCTCTTCAATTGATTTTCCGTAGCCACCCTCACTCGCTGGTTTCTGCAAAAGATCCACAAAGCGATTCTTAAGATCTGAAAGTTCAATCCGATCCTGAGGACGTTTTGGACCAGCCACACCGGGAGAGATCGACGCGAGGTCGAGGTCCAGCACCTTGCTGTAATTGCATTCTCCGCTTTTGGGAATTCCGAACATACCCTGCGCCGTGTAGTAGTTGCGCACGGCTTCAACTTGTTCGTCGCTGCGCCCGGTCGCTTTCAAGTAAATGCACGTTTCTTCGTCAACCGGAAAGAAGCCCATCGTTGCGCCATACTCAGGAGCCATGTTGGCGATAGTCGCGCGGTCCGTCACTGATAAACTTGTGGCGCCAGCGCCGTGAAACTCCACAAACTTTCCCACCACCTTGGCCTGTCGCAACATCTCAGTCACCCGCAAGACGAGATCAGTTGCGGTGACGCCTTCGCGCAAACTTCCCATCAGGTTTACGCCGATCACATCCGGAGTTAGAAAATAAACCGGTTGGCCCAACATCGCCGCCTCGGCTTCTATGCCGCCGACGCCCCAGCCAACAATGCCCAGACCATTGATCATCGTGGTGTGCGAATCCGTTCCTACCAGCGTGTCAGGATAGTAAAAGCCGTTGCGCTCCCAAACGCTCTTGGCCAGAAATTCAAGATTGACTTGATGACAAATGCCGATGCCGGGCGGTATCACGCCAAAACCATCAAAAGCCTGCGTGCCCCATTTTAAGAATTGGTAGCGGGAGTTATTTCGCTTGAACTCCATCTCCATGTTTTTGGCAAAGGCATCTTTGGTGCTTGAGAAATCCACCTGGACCGAGTGATCGATCACCAGGTCGACGGGCACCAGCGGCTCGATGACGCCGGTGTTTTTGTGCAAACGCGCGACCGCCGAGCGCATTGCCGCTAGATCGACCAGCAAGGGCACGCCAGTAAAGTCTTGGAGCAGCACACGCGCCACTACAAACGGCACTTCTTCCTTTCGCTCGCCATTGGGTTGCCAGTTCGCCAGCCCGCGCACATCGTCTTCAGTGATTTTTCGGCTGTCGCAGTTTCGCAGCACCGACTCGAGCACTACTCGAATGCTGACCGGCAGTTTGGAAATGGGACCAACGCCTTCCTTTTCCAGGTGCGGAAGCGAATAGAATTTTGCAGTTTTACCGGCGCTGGGACTGAATGTTTGAAGAGAATTAAAAGGGGCTTGTGGCATAGAAACCGCAAATTTTCGTGATTAGCTAATCACGCGAAGGAGTTGTTACAGATTTGTTTAGCAACTCAAGTGTAGAGTCCTGTTAGTTAATCGTCAAGCGAGCTATTTCCCACGCTTTCCCTCAGAAAAACCGGCGCCGTTGTTGGTCAGTCTTCCCGGCATTTGTTATAGTTTTACTACCCCCATATTTTGCAAACGCGTGAGTAATTGAAATCGGTTCTGACAATCCAACGATTGTTTGCCGCCGATGATCCAAGGTGAGGAGAGCTTACATGACGAAGAAACCGGTGGAAGAGTTTGAATACTTGAGCAATAATCCTGATTACATTCCTAATCCCGAAATCGAAGAGTTTATGGAGGGAGAAATTGCGCGCGCGCCGAAAGACCCGGACCAGCTCGCACACCGGTTGCGCAATAACACTGCTGCTTCCCCAAAGGACGCCGGCGGCGACCTGGACGCTTCGTGGGAAGATGTAAATGAGAGCGGATCGGAGTCAGTCGGCGGCGACAATCCTACTCCAGATCAATCAATGGTTGAAGAAAACGCGAACGCTGTCGGCGTGAATTTTGAGGACAACGAAGAGCTGGATTTTCTCGACAAGATAGAACGGCGCGATCGTGACCGCTATGAGTTGAATGAAAGCTCGAAAGCCGACGAGGATTCGATATAAGCAGGCTTTGCAAAAATGTGAACGACGAAGAGCGGGGCGGGGCATGCCCCCTTCCTGACCTCGAGCCCACGGGACTAGCAGATCGCTTTCACGTTGAAAGCCATTGCCGAGGCTGGGCACAATCTAGGTCTAATCAGCTCGGGGTCGGGAAGGTGGGCATGCCTCCGCTCTTTTTTTTTGGTCTTTTACCAACAGAAGAAACCTAAAACAACTTTTTGCTGTCGATCAGGATAGTCACTGGTCCATCATTAACTAACTCCACCTGCATCGTCTGCCGAAACCCGCCTGTGGCCAGGTGAGTTAGTTCCTTTCCCAATTCAGCACAAAAGAATTCATACAAAGGCTCCGCCACTTTCGGTGCCGCGGCGTCGATCCAAGAAGGACGCAGTCCACGCCGCACATCGCCATAAAGCGTAAACTGCGAAACTACCAATGCGCCGCCGCCGCAATCTTTCAGCGACAGGTTCATCTTTCCCAATTCATCGTCGAAAATTCGCAGCGCGACAATCTTGTTAACGAGATAGGTTGCATCACTTTGCGCGTCATCACGCGCCACAGCCAGCAAAACGACGAGACCTTTTTGGATCTCGCCGACTGTTTTTCCTTCAATTGTTACTTTCGCGCGCGTGACGCGCTGAACCACAGCTCTCATCAGCTTTGCCAAAAACATAATCTGAGTCTATTTCTTAGGCGGTTTGCTCGGCCGGATTTCGACGCGGCTCGGCAAGCTGCGCTCGTCATGATGCAACAGGTCGATTACGACTTTGGCGATGTCCGTCGGCGTCAGTTGCCAGGCCTGCGCTTCGTCGGGCGCATCGCCGCCAAATTCTGTGTTCACTGAACCCGGCATGATATAGCTGACTTTAATGCCGTCGTGTCGGACTTCCTGCATCAGCGCTTCGCTGAAACCGTTCAAGCCAAACTTTGAAGCGTTGTAAGCAGCCATTTTCGGGTGAGCGTTGACGCCAGCCAGCGATGAAATGTTAATGATATAGCCACCGCCGCGCGCCCGCATTAACGGGATTGCCAGGCGGCAGCAATGGAAGACGCCGAAAACATTTGTCTCCAGCACCGCGCGAAAATCTTCGACCGCCATTGCTTCAACCAGTCCAAAGATGCCGATGCCGGCGTTATTAATCAGGATATCCACGCCGCCAAAAACTGAAACCGCACGCTCAAACAGCGCCTGCACCTGCGCATAGTTGCAGACGTCGGCAACCATGCCGTTAGCTGACCCGGCACGCAACGCGTTGAGTTCCTGCACCGCCTCATCCACCTCATTTCGCTTGCGCGCGCTGATGACGACGTTGACCCCTTCGCGTACCAGTGCAGCGGCGATGCCGCGGCCGATGCCCTTGGAGCCGCCGGTGACGATTGCAACTTTGTCTTTGAGATCCATTTACGATGACTCGCGGTTTTAATTCGAACCACAACGTAGGTTGCCGGCGCCTTCGCCCCATCGGGGGCGGGATGTTTATAGAACTAGGTCGGCTTTCTTTACCTTTAAGCTCCGGTAGGAGCGACAGCGCGTTTGGCTCTTAGCAATCGTTCCGCGGCTGGCCCGTCGCTCCTGAAGGAGCGAATGCTATAAACATCTCGCTCCGCTGGAGCGAAAACAAATCCGCGAAATCAGCCGCTGAGCTTCGCCTTCAAGCGTTCATTCACAATTTTCGGGTTTGCCTTGCCCTTCGACGCCTGAATTACCTGGCCCACGAAGAAGCCCATCAGCGCTTCCTTGCCGGCGCGATATTGTTCGAGCTGCGACGGGTTACCGGCGATCACTTCGTCAATGATCCGGTCGATCTCGCCGGTGTCGCTCAGTTGCACCAGGCCGCGCTCTTCAATTACAGCGTTCGCAGTCTTGCCGGATTTGAACA
Source organism: Blastocatellia bacterium (assembly GCA_031371765.1). GTDB lineage: Bacteria > Acidobacteriota > Blastocatellia > Pyrinomonadales > Pyrinomonadaceae > PSRF01. Next base: position 19,666 of record JANMKA010000057.1, on the reverse strand, counting down.
TCTCGTGCAGAACTTCTTTGCCTTGCTTGCCGCTTATCTTGTCGTCATTGATCAGTTTGACTAACGCTCCCAACTCTTCAGGCGAAACTGTAGACTCCGCGGCTGTCAGACCTGCTGCGTCCAGCTCGCGCAACAGTTCAGTCCGAATCCAATTCGACGCCGCTCGTGGATCGCCGGCAGCCGCCGCAGCTTTTTCGTAGTAATCAGCCAATGAAAGTTCTGAGGTGAGTTGCGAAGCATCCGGATAACTCAAACCATACGATTCCATGAAGCGTTTGCGGCGCGCTTCCGGTAATTCCGGCATCGCGGCGCGAACCCTGGCAATGAATTCGTCAGACACTTCCAGCGGCGGCAAATCTGGCTCGGGGAAATAACGATAGTCGTGCGCTTCTTCTTTTGAACGCATGACGCGCGTTTCGGCGGCTCGTTCGTCCCAAAGCCGAGTCTCCTGTTGCAAAGTCCCGCCGGCTTCGAGGACACCAATCTGTCGTTCAACTTCAAACTCGATTGCGCGGTGCATGAAGCGCACTGAGTTCAGGTTCTTGAGTTCGACCTTAGTGCCAAACTTTTCCTCGCCCCGCCGACGCACGGAAACATTCGCTTCGCAACGCAGGTTCCCCTTTTCCATGTCGGCTTCGGACGCGCCGACCCATTGCAGCGCGCGCCGCACGTGATTGACGTAGTCATAGGCTTCCCAGGAAGTGCGAAAGTCCGGCTCCGTAACGATTTCGGCCAACGGCGTTCCGGCGCGATTTAGATCGATGTAAGAATAACGATCGATATCCGGCAGTCCTTCATGTACGTTCTTGCCGGCGTCTTCTTCCAGATGCAGCCGCGTGATTGTGATCTTTTTCGAGCGCCACTCAAGCGGATGACCTGCCTCGTCGCGCTCGGCGGTCATGATTTCCAATTCGCCGTTGGCGGAAAACGGTTGGTCGAATTGCGAGATTTGATAGCCCTTGGGCAGGTCGGGATAGAAGTAATTCTTGCGCGCAAAGACCGAGCGATTGTTGATTTGCAGGCCGAGTGCTAACGCGGCCCGAGCGCCGAGTTCGATGACGCGTCGATTCAGCACCGGCAAGGCGCCGGGCAAACCGAGGCAAACGGGGCAGCTGTTTGCGTTGGGTTCGTCGCCAAAGTGCGTGGAGCAGCCGCAAAAGATTTTGGAGTTTGTGCTGAGTTGCGCGTGAATCTCTAAGCCGATGATTGTTTCCCAGTTGGTCATTGGTTCGTTGTCTATTCAGTAGTCAGTAGTCAGTAGTCAGTGGTTCGCTGCTGTTTGGCCTTTGGCCTTTGGCCTTTGGTTCTTGGCGTTGGTTCTGGAATCTGGAATCTGGAATCTGGAATCTGGCATCTGCCTTCTGCGTACTGCTTACTGCTTACTGCTTACTGCGTAACGCTCACTGCTTACCGCCCACCGCTCACGGCCGCAGCCACCCCGGCTGCGCTCCGGCACGTCTCGCTTCATCCTCAAGCTCGCGCCACCTCGCACTAAGTCCAGCGCGCGCAGCCGACAACTCGTTGAAATGCGTAATCAGCGCGCTGCGTTCGTAGCTGTAATCGTAACCCGACCCAAACGCACCTACGCTCGAAACAATCGGAAACGGAAACGCGACTCCACCAAATGACCGCGAATGCCGAAACCTGCCGCCGCTATTCAGCAATACTTGTCCGCGCGTATTGCCGCCGCCAAAGCCAACCCGCGCCGCCAAACGCGATCCAAATGGCGGCGCGCCGTATGCCGGAAAAGGAGCCGCACCCGGAAATGAACTCCCAAACCCAACGTTGCCAAATGAAATCCCCGGCGTAATGAATGGCAGAACGGTGACAGATGTAAAGCCCCTCGTGAAGGGAAATGGCGAATCCTCAAGCCGCAGGCGCAGATAATTAATTTCGGCGTCGACAGCCGCCATCTCACTTCGCAGGGCTGAAGCGCGGCCGCGCCAATAGCCTTCCGAGTCCTTTTCAACTGAACGTGTCGCGCCCAGTTCACTTTGAATCTGCGCTGACTCGATCTCCGCACGTCGTCGCGATTCAGGAACCGTCGGCAGCCCCAGCTCTTGCCTTCTCTTCTCGTAAGCGACTTCGCTTTGCTTACGACGGACCACCGATGATTCGAGATCTCGATTTGTAATCGTTCGCCGCGCGCTTGAGTTTGGGATTACGGATCCAGTCCTTAAATCAGCGCGAGGCTCGCCAATGCGCCGCAGCAGAGACCCGGCTGTTTCGTTGTTCGCTTTTTCGGTGGCTGCAATATCAATCGCAGCCAGCTGCAGCGTAATCTGAATCTCCGGCCCTGCCTCGTAGGTCAGCGTTGTCGTTGTAACCTGAAACTTCGCCGGTATCTCAACGCGCTTTCCGCCACGCATAACAATTGTGTAGGCAGTGGCAGTGCAAACGAACAAGAGGACAAGAACACCACTCACGGCTATCCGGTTCATTGCCTGCATCGTTTGGTAGAGTTTCCGCATAATTCAACTCCAAATCCTGGACGGGACCTCTTATGTGGGAGAACGGTTTTTTTAGTATAGCACTCTGGTTTAAGCGCCCGGAATGGTGCAGCGATTTCCCTGCTCGCTCTGCAGAAAACCTTTGCAACGACCGAGACAGTCTGATATACATTCGCCACCGTCAGACATCATCCGCGCGGGTTTACGCGGTTGCTTTTTTATTAAGGTTGCAGCCGCATGGTACTTAACCTTTTCCAGAGGAGAAGAAACAGTAATCATGGCAAAAACTGTTGCTAAGATTATGGGCCTGGTGCTGCTGTTGGTCGGCGTGCTCGGTTTTACTCATGTGTTGGATTCCCTCGGCGCCCATCTTTCGCCCGCTCATAATCTCGTACATATCCTTACCGGAGTGATTTCGCTTTACTTTGGCTTTGCCGGATCACTCAGCGGTGCAAAAGGCTTTTGCATTATCTTTGGCCTGGTCTATTTGCTACTCGGAATACTGGGACTGGCCATGGGAGAATTGCACATCGGGCCTTTGATGTTGGGCAAAGTCGATCACGGCATTCATTTGATTGTGGGTGCAATCTTTCTGGCGGGAGGGTTGTTTACCAGGAATCCTTAACTTCGCCGCGCAGAGCCAGCGGCCAACGTGTTTCAGGTTGCAAGGACAGGTTGTTTGTAAGGGACGCACTTGCGCCCATCAACCCGCAAAGCCTTGCAACCTGAATCGTTTTTGAACCCCCGGATTTTAGCTTGCGCCGGCATCCTCCGGCTGTGTATCGCCCGCGCCAGTTTTTTCATGAATGACGGCCCACAAACATTTCGAGCACAGGCAATCCTGATCTTTGTCTGCCGGAGCAATCCGTGGCAATGCTTCACACCAACATGACTGTTCCGCTTCCACACCACAGCTAAAAGTAGTGCCACAGTTTGAACAACACTTCTGTTTTGTAAACGTCATATTTTTATCCGCAGATTACGCTGATCGAAATCAAGATCTGCCGGGCCAGCGCACTCAAAATTTTAGAAGCTCAAAGACGCCCCTGCCCGCCCGGTGCGGCCCGGCGTGCGAAAGCCGCTCTCTAAATACTCCCGATCAAAAAGATTATCGACGTAACCAAAGAAACGCAGCGACCGTGATTCGCCCAGCGGCAGCGTGTAACTCCCGCCGAGATCCACCTTAGCCAAGCCGCGAAAACGATAGGCGCGGCTGCCAAAAGTAACCGGATTAAGAATTGGAGCCAGGTAATCGCTCGATGCCGCCAAGTCAAAATTGATCAGAATGCGGCGGCCGATCCGTTCAGTCGCAACGAGCGAAAACTGATGATCGGGAATGCCGAGCGAACGCAGCACGCCCGCCAATTGAGGCCGGCGTTGCAGGCTCTTCGTATAGGTGTACGCGGCCGAAATATTCAGCGCGCGCACGGGCGTCGCCGTCAGGCTCAACTCAACCCCGCGAGCGATCCCGCCATTGGTGTTGACATAACCTCCGAAGCGCCCAAATGGATCAGTTGCCGGATTTATCAGCCCTGAGAAATCAAAGATGATCACTTTCTGAAGTTCTGTGTAGAAGTAAGTTGCCGACGCTCGTAACCGGTTGTTGTACAGCGTCTGATCAATCCCCGCGTCAAAAGCTATTGACCGATCTGGTTTCAGACGCGGATCGCCGGCGGCGCTGTAGCCAAAGAAACTGTCAAAGAACGCGCCGAAACGTTCGAAAAGCGACGGCGCCCGATAGCCGTTACCAACGTGGGCTCGCAACTTGGTCCCTGACTTGCGAAACATATAGGCGATCGACCCATCGCCTGTATAAGCTGTGGGCGGCGACAAAAAAGTCAGACCCGCGTAGGGTGACGAAGCCGAGGGCGTAAACCGCGGTTGATGCAAACGAAAGAATTGTGAGCGAAACGCTCCGGAGATTTGCAGGCGATCATCCATGAACCGCAGTTGATCCTGCACAAAGAGCGTGTGGCTTGTTTGCGTTACGTCGACGTTGGAATTGCCGGCGGGATCGACCGGGAATGAAGGATTCTTGAAGTTCTCACTTTCGAACTCGTAACCTCCGCTCATGAGGTTAGCGTGTCCGGCCTGTAAATCGAAGCGCGCGCTTAGCGTATGGACCAGCGCATCGAAGCCAGATCGCTCAGTACCGCCGAACGGTTGAAAGCCCACTCCCAATGGTCCATTGATACCGCTGCGGTGACTGGCCAGACCGTGATAACTAAGAGTGTAGCCAAAGGCCTCAGTTGGTTGCTGGGCAAATTGTAAGGCTCCGGAAAAGAAGTTAGCCTTGCGCAGGTTGTCGGGATCATTTGCGGAGGGGATAAACGTGGCTGAGCCAAAATTCAAGAGCGAGGTGGGAACACCTGCTTCAAAGCGTCGCAGTTCCCCAGCCGAGAGGGCCCGCGCCTCGATAATGCCGGTCGGTGGTATTGGGCCAACCGTCTGCGGATTGTTATTCAGTTGCAAGCGAGAGTTCATCGCGTAGATGCGCCCGGACAACGTAGTAGTGGGTGACAAACGGAAAACCACCCGGCCTTGTCCGCTCGAGTTACGCGTCTCATCTTGCCCATCAATCCCGCGCGAAACGTTGAGATGCGAAAAACCGGCGCTGTAGGCGATAGTGTTATTGCGGGTGCCGCCACCAATTTGGGCCCGCCCACGAAACATTCCCAACCCGCCGCCTTCACCGAGCAGACTGCCATGGAACGGACCACCACCTTCATCCGTCACAAGGTTGATGACTCCGCCGATGGCGTTCGATCCATAAAGCGACGAGCCGGAGCCGCGCAGAACTTCAACCCGGCTGATATTAGTTACTATCAAATCCTCGACAAAGCCCGAGGCGTCGCCCTGCGGAGCCGCAGCATCGCGAAAGCGCAATCCGTCAATCAACACCGCAGTGTCTTCGTTGCGCAGTCCGCGTGTCTTGATCGAGGTGAACGAACCAGGACCGCCAAGCTGCGTGACTCTCAAACCGGGAACGCTGCGCAACGCCTGGGAGACTTCTGTCTCGTCGCGCTCGTCTATCTCGCGCGAATCCACGACAGAAACTGCCTTTGAGACTTCAGCAACGGGTTGCGCCGTCGCTTGCGCGGTTACCACAACCTGCTCGCTCACGCCGGCAATCGGCAGCGAAATGGTCAGCGACGTGTTGGCATTCCGCTCTAGGCGCACAACGTGGGTGGCCGCGCGCGCGAAGTCACTTGCTCCGGCGTCGATCAAATATTCGCCCGGCCCTAATCTTTCGAAATGACAATCGCCCGCACTGTCGGTGACGCCATCAATGCGAACGCGATTGTCGCGGGTATAAAGCGTGACGCTGGCGTTTGGCAGGACTGCCCCTTGCGGATCAGTCACGCGCACGGTGATTTGCGCTCCGCTTGTTTGCGCAAACACAGCGTTCGCGGAAGCAGTTAAGAGCAACAGTAGAACCAGGATGCTGAGAGTTTTGTTTTCAAAAAGTGAATATCTGGTGTTGATAGTTTTCATTTGTAAGTCTCCTGCCCGTCGCAGTGCGAGCTTTACGAAAGGGCGGCGGCGAGGTCTCCTGACTTGCGACTCAACTCCGGTCAGCCTTCCCATTCGTTTGAACAGTGGCTAAAACTTTCCCGAGCGTCTTCGTCGCCTACAGTTGCGAGGGCAGTGGCGGATTTTGACCGCCTTCCCTTGGCCGTCTCCCGGATTGATGAGAGCGAACAAAAACTTCTGGCGCTCTCGTTTACCGTCGCAGTTCGTGCGCCGGCGTAACGCGTGGCGCGCCCGAAAGAGGGTGCACGTCTACCAAAACTTTGATTTCCAAAACTTCGCCTAAAAGCTCTTCCGTCAAAACGTCGCGCGGTGTACCGGCTGCAATCAGGTGGCCGCTCTTAAGCAGCACAACGCGATTGGCAAATTCCGCCGCAAGGTTGATGTCGTGCGTAACGATGACCGCTGCCGCCGCGCGCTCGTCACAATGTGATCGGACCAACTGAAGCATGGAAGCCTGATGCGCCAAGTCCAAATTGGCCGTCGGCTCATCAAGCAACAGAATTCCCGCCTCGGTTGCGAGGGCCCGCGCCAAAACCGCACGCTGGCGTTCGCCGCCGGAAAGTTCATTCATCAAGCGTGAGCTGAAGTTTTCCAATTCAGTCTGGCGCAACACGCGGGCAGCTATTTCCAGATCTCGCTCCGATTCCCAGCCCCAGGTGCCAGATCCCGACCAGGCATAACGACCGCCAAGCACGTACTCCAACACCGAAACCGGAAAAGCCAACAACGCTTCTTGCGTTACGACTGCGATGCGTCGGCCTACCGCCCGGCGCGCGAAGGAACTCAGTGGCTTGCCGTCCAGCATGACCTCGCCGGCCGACGGCCGGATAGTTCCATTGAGTGCGCGCAACAGCGACGATTTGCCGGCGCCGTTTGCGCCGACAATCGCGATCAGGTCCCCAGGCGAGACCTGCAATGAAACGTCAACGACCGCCTGTCGTTTTCCGTAGTTGATGCTTACATTTTTAGCTTCAAGCATCCCGCAGTGATTCCTAAAGAGCTAATTTGAGCTAACGCCGTTTTAGCAGGTAAATAAATAATGGTGCGCCAATTAACGCCGTGATGGCGCCCACTGGAAGTTCGCGCGGCGCGATCACTGTCCGCGCCAATGTGTCGGCCACGATCACAAACGATGCGCCGGCCAGCGCGGACGCCGGAATGGTCAAACGGTTATCGCCGCTGGTGGACATGCGAACTAAATGCGGCACAACCAGGCCGACATAACCGACCGAACCGCCCAATGCAACCGAAACGCCTACAAGCAGACTGGCTGCCAGAAAGACCTGTAAGCGCACCCGTTCAACTTCAACCCCGAGATCAAAAGCATCGCGCTCGCCGAGCATCATCAAGTTCAGCGGACGAGCCTTGAGCGTCAGGGCAGCAACCCCGACAATCGTCGAAACGACAGCAATCCAAATTGAGCGAGGTGTCGCTTGCGACAGATCCCCAAGCAACCAAAAAGTAAAAGAACGTATGCGCGTCGCATCCATCAGCGTGGTGATGAAAACAATCGCCGATGATTGAAAGGTGGTGACGATCACGCCGGCCAGGATCAATTTTTCCGGCGTCGCTCCGGCACGGCCACGCGCCAGCCGATAAACTACGAAGGTGGCGGCGAGCGCTCCGCCGAATGCCATCAACGGCCGGGTCCACTCGTTTGCTCCCAGGAACACCAACGCGACCATGGTACCCACGGCAGCGCCATTCGAGATTCCCAACAGATAAGGCTCAGCGAGGGCGTTTCGAAGTAAGGCCTGGTAGCTTGCGCCGGACGCAGCGAGCGACGCTCCGACCGTTGCCGCAAGCAGAATCCGCGGCAAGCGTATGTCGAAAAGGATCGCGCGTTGAGTCGCTGTCAGCGCGCCAGTGTTCGTTCCGCCAGTGAAAAGCGCGCGCAGCAAATCAACCACCGGCAGTCGCTCGCTGCCCATCGTTGCCGCGCTGATTGCAATCAAAATCAGAATGGCCGCGAGCGCCCCACAAACGATAAGTGTCTTTCGTAAAGTCGCTCGGGCATTAAGCTCAACCGACGATGCGTTACGATCGATAGTTGTAGTTCTCTCGTTCACGTTGTCTTTACTTCAAAGCATCCGGGTGAAGCGCGCGGGCGATTTGCTCTAAACCATCCACCAGGCGCGGCCCGGGCCGAGTTAGAAGATCGCCGTCGATTACATAAACGCGTCCGTTCTTAACTGCCGGAGAACTCTTAAAGGCACTTGCCACCTGCGCGCTTGCCGTAGCTCCCATCGCTCCGGAAAGCATGATTATGGCTTCTGGGCGCGAGGCGAGCGCTGCTTCATCGCTCAATCGTGGCCAGGCCTCGTTCACGTCGGCGGTAACGGAGCGTCCGCCCGCGCGCTCGATTAGATTGGTAACGAACGACGTCTTGCCGGCCGTGTACAACGGCTGTCCGGACAGTTGGAAAAAAACCGAGACCGGGGGCCGCCCGGCCACTGCGCTCTCCACAGTTTGCGTTCGCGCTCGCAACTGCTTCACTAATTCTGCTGCGGCGACCGATTCATTCAACAAATCGCCAACGTTCGCGATCGAGTGAAAGACGCCTTCAAGGTCGCGGGGATCGGTGATGTAGACGGCGATGTGCTGTTTATTCAATTGCGTGGTGAAAGCTTCCAACTGCGAGGCGGTCGAAACGAGGACGAGTTGCGGGCGAAGTGCGAGTATGCGTTCGATGCTCGGCTGAAGTGTATCGCCAACTTTGGCAACGCTCTTCGCCTCAGCCGGATAATTACAAAATGTGGTGTTGCCTACGAGGCGGTCACCAGCGCCAACCGCATACAGAATCTCGGTGAGGTTTGGGGCCAGCGAAATTACGCGCTCGACGTTTGCTGGCACCGTTACTTTTCGCCCAGCCTCATCGACGACTTCTCGCGTTTGCGTCTTGAGTTGAGATGTTCCCTGTGGTTGAGTACAGCTCGGCAGAACGACAAGCGCGCACAACAGTGCCCAGTCGATCAGTTTTCTATTGAGGTAGTGTAGCTGCAAAAAAGTCCCGGCGACCTCCAGGTTTCGCGAAAAGAAACAGGCGATCGTCGGGACCGGAATGTAAGCAGGTGGTCCGTGCGGCCTGAACGCTTTTCCGCGAAGCGTTCGAAACTGCAAAGCGTCCTGGCAGGTCTCCTGGCTTAGAAAAGTGCTGAACCAGCCTTCTCATCACAGTGGCGCGACCGCGCGGGATTCTCACCCGCTTCCCTATTCTCCCCGTTTTCGGGGCACCCAGACGCTTTCAAATAAAAAGAGCAAATCGTAATTGTGGCGGACACTAACACGCACCCTGGGTCATGTCAAACATTTGCGGGACCTGATTGACGGCAATGTATACTCTCTTGCCGCATCAGACTTTCGAAAAATTTCAGCGCGGAATTTCGCAAGCGCTGGGAGCAGTTCACTTTATGACCTTTAGTCCAACTCCACAGTCGGCGACAAATTCTGCGAAGAAAGCCGCGGGGACAAAATCTCTGGCGACGCTCTTTACTGCCGCGGCCGTGGTGTTGTTTGTTGCGGCCAGACTGTGGCGGCTGTCGGCAAGCTGCCTCTGGTTTGACGAGATTTTCAGCGTCCAAGCAGCGCGCCAGGGCTGGGCTGAACTGCTGCGGTTTGTGGCCGCGGACATTATTCACCCGCCGCTGTTTTACCTCCTGCTAAAGATTTGGATTTCGTTGGGCGGCGAGTCGGTGCTGTGGTTGAGATTGCTTCCGGCGTTAATCGGCATGGCGGCAATTATTCCCTTCTTGCTGCTTTGTCGCGAACTGGACTTGAAACAAAACGAGCGGAATCTGGCTTTGCTGCTGCTGGCCGTGAACGGCTATCTGATCAAATACGCGCAGGAACTGCGGATGTACTCGTTGCTGATGTTTCTTTCGCTCTGTTCGCTTTGGCTCTTCGTCAAATTTTTCAAGCGCGAACATGATTCCTACAAACAACTCGGATGGTTGTTCCTGATCAATTTATTACTGGTGTATTCGCATTATGCCGGTTGGATCGTCGTGGCGGTTGAGTGCCTGGCGCTGTTGGTTTGGCAACGACGAAAGGCGAAACCGTTTCTGATCGCTTTCGCGTTATTGCTGTTCGCCTATCTGCCATGGGCCCTTCTGCTGAGGGCAAACTCAGCAACTGGAAAGGCTTTGGCGCAAAACATCGGCTGGGTGACTCGGCCAAGTCTTCGCGACCTAGCTCAGTTCTACGCGCTGCTGAACAAGCCTTTCTGGTTCATTCAAAGCACGGCCGCGCGACCGTATGATCTGCTTACCGCTTGCTTTGCGATCTTGATCCTGGGCGCGCCGCTCGTGTTCTTCTGCGTGCGCGTTTGGCGGCATGCTGAGTTGGAGAATGACCCGCTCGTGCCAACATTTCGCGCACTTTTAATGTTCGTTTTGGCGCCCATGGTTGTTGTCTTCGGACTCAGTTGGATTCTGCCACACTCGGTCTGGGGCACTCGCCACTTAATTGTTGTCGCTGGGCCCTACGCGATTTTGGTTTCAGTTGCGATAGTTCGGTTCCCCTGGCATTGGCTCAGAATCGCGGTCGGACTGGTGATCGGATCGTGGTTCCTGCTTGCGGGAGTCACTTGGGCACTAGTGCGCCCACCGGCTTTCATTTGGTGTGCCTGGGATCCGCTCGCACGGAAGGTGGAGGCGAGTGCCGCGCGCCCGGCGCAAGCAGTTCGCGTTTATGCTTTCGAGGATTTAGTCGCCTATCACCTCTGGTTCGCTTTTGATTCATCCCAACGCAAGCAATTCCAGGTAACGGTCGTCAAGGGACTAGAAGGCATTCCAGAAGATCCGGCGTACTTCCTGCCGCGGCACTTCAACGAAGTCATGGTAATGGGCAGCGCGCAAATAACCGGCGACGAGATTTGGATCGCTTATCGCGCTCCCCGTTTGGATCAAACAGTGCCGCCGCTTAGCACACTCGGGAACATGGGTTATACAACGCGCGATGTTCAATCCGTGCAAGCGCAGGGACAGCAGGCTTTCATGATACTTATGGTGCGTAGATAACAAACGCCGCTTGCAGAATCTAGTTCACGCTTTGCTCTGTTTTTTCCAGTCAAGTAAGATTGAAAAGTATTGAAAAACCGAATTGGAGTTGTAGCGAATGATTAAGACGGTCGAATGGACCAAAGAAGGCATACGCATGATCGATCAGCGTGTGCTGCCAACTGAAGAAAAATATCTGATGTTGCGATCCTGGGAAGAGGTCGCCGATGCCATCAAGAAGATGGTGGTGCGTGGAGCGCCCGCGATTGGTGTGTCCGCGGCCATGGGACTTGCGCTCGGCGCGAGTCAGTCAGTGGGAATGTCGGTCGCGGATCTGGAAGATGACTTTACCTACATGTGCCAGGTCATGGGTGAGACGAGGCCGACGGCAGTTAATTTGTTCTGGGCAATTGAGCGGATGCGCGACCGCTTCAATCGCGAAAAGAGCAAAACGAACAGCGTCGAAGAAATCAAAGCTAGTCTGGTCGAGGAAGCGCAAGAAATCTTTTCGGATGACATCGCCGCAAACCGGGCGATTGGACACTTTGGCGCCGAATTGATTACCGACGGCGACACGGTGCTAACGCACTGCAATGCGGGTGCGCTGGCGACAGCCGGCGATTATGGAACTGCGCTCGGCGTTATTCGGGGAGCCCGAGACGCCGGCAAGCGCGTAGCGGTAATCGCGGACGAGACGCGGCCGGTCCTGCAGGGGTTGCGGCTGACCGCATGGGAACTGGCAAAAGACAACATTCCCGTCACGGTCATCACCGACAACATGGCCGGTTCCGTAATGCAAAGCGGAAAAGTTAACGTGGTGGTCGTTGGCGCAGATCGCATCGCCGGCAATGGCGACACCGCCAATAAGATCGGGACCTATATGGTGGCCGTGCTGGCGCGGAGGCACGACATTCCTTTTTACGTTGCCGCTCCAATCTCGACGCTTGATTTGACGTTAAAGTCAGGACGGGAAATACCGATCGAACAACGCGATCGCAAAGAAGTGACGCATATCGGCGGACAGATGTTGGCTCCGGAGGGGATCGAAGTAAGCAATCCCGCGTTTGACGTGACGCCTAACGATTTGATAACCGCGATTATTACGGATCGCGGCGTGGCCAGGGCGCCTTACTTCGAAAGCTTAAGCAAGTTGAAAGCCGATAACAGCAGCGCTGCGACGTCACGCGACTGAGACCTTGTCAGGCGGGCAGGCCGGGAGTGGGTTGCTTTGCAAAGCGGCTATTCTGCCACCAATCCATCGTCAACTTTAAACCCGTTGATAAATCTACTTGAGGCGAAAACCCCAGCAACTCGCGGGCGCGGCTGATGTCTGCAAGACTGTCGCGGACATCGCCTCTGCGAAAATCCTGATAATCCGCTTGTGCATCATTCATGCCGGTCAGTTGCTTAATCTGGTCCAATAACTGATTGAGGGTGACGCGTTCACCGTTAGCAATATTGATGACTTGTCCGACGCCCTTCGTTGTTTCCGCTGCCTTGAGATTAGCAGCGACGACATTATCAATGTAAGTAAAATCACGCGACTGTTCACCATCGCCGTAAATCACGGGTCGCTGACCCGACAAGAGCGCGCTGATAAAGCGTGATATCACACCTGAATACTGTGAGCTGGGATCTTGTCTTGGCCCAAACACGTTAAAGTAACGAAGCGAAACAGTCTCCAAACCATAAACGCGCGTGAAGACCTGGCAGTAATACTCGCCCACCAGTTTCGCAACGGCATAGGGAGACAGTGGATCGGGCAGCATCGATTCGACTTTTGGCAGGGTTGGCTGGTCTCCATAGGCGGAACTCGAAGCCGCATAGACCAGGCGCTTGACTTTGTTATCACGCGCGGCCAACAACAGGGAAAAAGTGGAATCAACGCTGGCGATGTGCGTCTGGCGCGGGTTTTCAACCGAACGAGGAACAGAAGGGATTGCCGCTTCGTGAAAAACCAGCTCCACATCTTCGATGGCCCTTCGCAGGACGGACTCGTCAGCGAGCGAGCCTTCGACGAAATCTACGTCACCGCCGACCTCCGCGATGTTTTCGCGATAGCCCGTTGACAGGTCATCAATAATCCGAACTCTCGCTCCAGATTTAATTAATCCCGACGCGATGTGGGACCCGATAAAGCCGGCTCCCCCGGTTACCAGCGCTATTCCTGTTAGGGCCATAATGGTGTGCACTGTTTGCGCGAAACGATTAAAACTCGAACGCCGATTTGCCTATCTGCCGACGCCCACATATTCAAATCCCAATTCGCGCATATCTTCAGGTTGGTAAATATTTCTTAGATCCGCGATGCGCGGTGACTTCATTAGATCATGGATGCGCTTCATATCCAGCGCGCGAAATTGATTCCATTCGGTAACAAAGACAAGCGCATCAGCCCCGGCAACGGCCGCGTATTCATCTTCCAAATATTCCACTTTTGGTAGAACTTTTGCGGCTTCGCCCATTGCCACCGGATCATAAGCGACGACTCGAGCCCCGCGTTCAATCAAACCTTTGATGATGTCAATCGCGGGCGCTTCCCGCATGTCGTCGGTTTCGGGCTTGAATGCCAAACCCAAAACTGCAATCGTCTTTCCTTTGAGTTCGCCGACTAACTTTTCGATCTTGGGCACCATCGCTTGACGTTGTTTGCGATTAACTTCGATAACCGCATCGACAATCAATGACTCGCGGCCAAACTGCCGCGCGACCGAGGCAAGGGCCTGTGTGTCCTTGGGAAAACAGGAACCACCGAAACCGGGTCCGGCGTGGAGAAACTTGTTGCCGATGCGCCGATCCATGCCGATGGCCCGGGCTACATCATGCACATCGCAACCAATGCTTTCGCACATGCTAGCGATCTCGTTGATGAAGGATATTTTGGTGGCCAAAAAGGCGTTTGCGGCGTACTTGGTTAGTTCAGCAGCTTCGAGCGAAGTAATAACAAACGGGGCTTCAATCAAATAGAGTGGCCGGTAGAGATCGCGCATGATGGCGATAGCTTCTTCGTCACGGCTGCCAATCACCACCCGATCAGGACGCATGAAGTCATTGATTGCCGCTCCCTCGCGCAGAAACTCGGGATTGGACACGATGCCAAAGTTCAGCCGCGACTTCTGTTTTTCGCGAATTAATTTCCGCAGCCATTCACCGGTTCCGATGGGGACTGTCGACTTGGTGACGATTACCTTGTAACCGTTCATGTATTCGGCAACCGAGGCGGCTGCTGTTTCCACGAAGCTAAGATCCGGTGAGCCGTCACTTTTCGGCGGCGTACCGACCGCGAGAAAGATCACGAGCGCCTGCTCTACTGCCTGTTTAATGTCAGTAGTAAACCGCAGCCGTCCCGACTGCATGTCCTTAGTAACTAACTGCTCCAGACCAGGCTCATAGATTGGCATCTCACCAGCCGAGAGGCGCGCAATCTTATCGGCGTCAATATCGACGCAAGTTACATCTACGCCAAACTCAGCGAAACAAGCTCCCGTTACCAAGCCGACATAACCCGTACCAATTACCGCAATATGCATTAGTGACCTTAAAGGAAAACCAGGAGGGATTAAACCACTGACCAAAAGCTTGCGGGCCAAGCACGACCTAAGTCGCCTGACCCGCAAAGTTTTAGTTACATGACCGTAGCGCTAACTGCCGCGCTGCGGTTTTTGTTTAGAAGAGGCAATCGACCGCTTACCGGGCCGGGCTGATTACGTTGACCGTGCCGCCGAAGTTCAGGTCGTTGTCGTGCGTGACCGCGTAGAAGATCAAGAAAGCCGCCGCGCCGCCAGCCAGCAAGAATGCCGCCAACTCGCCACCGCTCATCTTGTCATCGTCATCGCCCGGATCGTTTTTAGGATTTGGCGTACCAGCAGTCGCGCTCTCACCAGCCGCAACCTGCTTCGAAGTTCCGCCCACACGCAGGAGAGCGAGACCCGAGTGAGTGGTAAGAGAAGTGATTCCCTTTACAACATTCACTGTAAACGAAGTGGCCTGGCTGCCATCTACAACGACCGCGCCATCCTTAGTTGTGAAATTTACGGCCACGCCACCCAAAGTGGAGACATGGGCGCTGCCGCTATCGAGCAAGCCAGTAATACCTTTTTCAGTAAAGCTGATTCGCAGGCTCGAGTTCGGCGACAATTCGACTCGACCGAGCTTACTAAGGTTCACGGTTGCCATGCTCTTGTCGGCCGTCGTGATAACGCTGTCCGAAAACAGGGTGCCACCGGAAATTACAGACTCTCCGTTGACTGTAACGTTACCGGAGACCGTCAGCTCTCCAGATGGGGCCTTTGCTGCCGGCGACGCCAACACTACCATTGAGTAAACACTCAGAATGGCCACTGCCACACAGGCCGCGATAGGTTTGCGGCTCCAAGTTTTGCTGATCATTAACTTTCCTCCCGTATTGTGAAACAAGATTCTTGATTGCGTGCCGCGACGGCCAATATTCGTGAGGGAGCAGGTTCTGCTACCCGTTTCGACTCATCACCAACCGCTGCCTAAAATTCAAAATGCCATACGCAAAAGCTTTTACGCTCGGCTGTTATTACACGATTGAAGGCACTCTGTCAACAGCCATTTGGGCAACTTTACCACGAAATTGTGCTTTTTTGCGTTGGCCGAGAAGATACCACTACCAACGCACCTGAGTCTACACTTTTCTGACCTGGATGATGGTCAAAACAGGCACCAACCGATTGCTCCTCTTGTGAAACAGTGCTTTCGAGAGGCGTGACCAAGGGTGCGCCACCGAAATGTGCACACGCTTAAGGAGTGCTAACGCGCCTGGCACGAATGACGGCCTTAGTGCCTGAAAGCTCAGGTTGACTGGGTGTATTGTGAGCTTCGGTTCCCGATCGACCCTCGCGCGCCATCAATTCTGATTGCTCATACGGGTCGAGCCGCGCAAAAACATAGAAGACCTCGTTCGATCTTACCAAGCCCAAATAACGGAACTTAGTGCGAAAGACCTCGCCAACTCTCAAAACGTTGGGATGGGGCGGCTGCTCGAACAACAATCCAAACTCATCTGCCGACACAGCCTCCAACTCCGGGAGGTAATCATTTCTGGTTTCGTCTGCGATGCGGGTTGCCATTTGCCGCAGGGCCCGGATGCGATTCGAGTTCCGGCGATAGTATGCTCCTGTTATTTCGCGTCGGCTCGCGCGATCATCGACCACCTCCTGCTCGTTTTTGAGATAGCCCAGGTAGGCGCGCACCACTGGCCCATAGTGATTATCTTCGTCAATAGCTTGGGCAGATCCCGCATTGTTCATGACAAGAATCATAAATAGTCCGGCCAAGCCAAAACTGATTAGTCGTCTGGTGGGCATGTGCGGGTCCTCTTTATCGCGTGGTCGTTGCAAGTCTGGAATAGCACGAATTGTAGCAAGGAGCAAAGAAGGGTCCGTTGCGCCTGTGTTTCAGCAGTGTTACATTGATCTTTAATTTGCTGGTCTCGCTATGGCCCACGACGCTTCACAAAACGTCTTTCAAGGCAGGAAGGTGGCCCTCGGAATCTGCGGAGGCATTGCCGCCTACAAAGCTGCTGAGGTGCTCCGCGGCCTGCAAAAAGCCGGGTGCGTTGTCAGGGTTGCAATGACTGCGCGCGCTTGCGAATTTGTTCAACCTCTTACCTTCCGCGCCCTGTCTGGCGAGCACGTCATTGTAGACGACTACGCGCCCGATAATCCTGATCCGATCGCCCACATCACGTTCTCGCAGACC
Organism: Blastocatellia bacterium; assembly: GCA_031371765.1. Lineage (GTDB taxonomy): Bacteria > Acidobacteriota > Blastocatellia > Pyrinomonadales > Pyrinomonadaceae > PSRF01. The sequence continues at coordinate 2,958 of JANMKA010000057.1, read as the reverse complement.
GTTGAATTGCTTATTATCGCTCCGGCCACTGCTAACATTCTGGGGAAGTTCGCTAACGGAATTGCCGACGATTTTCTGACTTCGACTTACTTAGCCTCCACCGCGCCCGTACTCATCGCGCCCGCAATGAACACCTCGATGTGGGAACATCCGGCGACGCAACGGAACGTGGCGAGACTGAAAGCCGACGGCGTCTTCTTTGTCGCGCCCGATGACGGCGAGATGGCTTGTGGAACGATTGGCCCCGGCCGGCTGAGTGAGCCAGAACGAATTGTTGCGGCTGCATTAGAGATTCTGCAAAGAGCGGACAGCGGTCTGCTTCAGGATCTGGTCGGCGAGAAGTTGCTGATCACCGTAGGCGCAACTCGTGAGGCCCTCGATCCGGTGCGCTTCCTCTCCAACAATTCGTCGGGCCGAATGGGGTTCGCAATCGCAGAGGCAGCCAGGAAAAGAGGCGCTGAGGTCAGTGTTATCGCCGGTACCACGACCGCAGCAGCACCGCCGGGGGTGTCAATCACTCGCGCCCTTTCTGCGGCCCAAATGCACGCGGCCGTAATGAATGAATTACCGGGGGCTACGATTTTTATTGGTGCCGCAGCCGTTGCCGACTATCGACCGGCGCAATCCGCGCGGCAAAAGATAAAAAAGGCAGACCCCGAAATTACGATCAAACTCGAACGGACAAAAGACATCCTCGCCGATGTTGCTGCCCGGAATCGGGACGACTTGCTAGTGATTGGCTTTGCCGCAGAAACTGAAAATGTTCTTGCCAACGCGCGGGAGAAAATGGACCGCAAAAATCTTGATGCAATCGTCGCGAATGACGTCACGCGCGAAGGCGTAGGGTTTGACGCCATCACCAACGAAGTCACCATGATCAGCCGCGACGAAAAAGCTCCCATTCACATACCGTTAATGCCCAAGACTAGCGTCGCCAACATCATCCTCGACGAAGTCGTACGCTTGCGAGCGACGCGTCAAACTCTCGTTCATTCAAGTCATGAACGCCGCAAGAAAGCGTAGTCCAAACGTCTGATCAAATGGAAACGCAGAACCCGCAACTTTCGGACGAACTCCTTTCGCTGGCCAGGGACATTCGGGAACATGTTTCTTGTCTGCACGAACTGGGCATCGACACGGCTGAAGCGCCGGTTGCGGCGCAGTCCAGTATGGAATCGGTTTCAGCCTATCCAGAGATCGCCAACCAAAAGTTACCGCCAAGGCGTGCTCAATCCGCCGCGGTCCCGACTCTAGCAACGGCACCTGCGCCAGCTCCTAAACCAATAACATCTTCAGTAAAACCCTTAACCGCGGCCCCCAGTACCTTGTTCGGCGACTTGACTGCCAAAAGTCAAAAGCTTGAAAAGACAACCGAGACTTTCGCAGAGATCTGGGCGGACATCGGCGACTGCACCCGTTGCCCTCTTCATCAGGGTCGAACCAACATTGTGCACACTGAAGGTAACCGGCGTGCTCGGCTGATGTTTATTGGTGAAGCACCCGGCGCCGATGAAGACGCGCAAGCTCGACCTTTTGTCGGCCGTGCCGGCCAATTGCTAACAAAAATCATCGAAGCCATCGGTCTAAAACGCGAGGAAGTCCTTATTGGCAACGTCAATCGTTGCCGTCCCCCCGGCAATCGCCCGCCGACTGAAGATGAGGCAACGATGTGCAAGCCTTTCCTGTTACGCGAAATTGCTTCGGTCCAGCCGGAGGTCATCGTAGTGATGGGAAACACTGCGACCAGAAATTTGCTAAACGCGAAGCTGGGAATAACAAAGCTGCGGGGAGAATTCCAGGATTATCACGGTGTGAAAGTGATGCCCACTTTTCATCCGGCCTATTTATTGCGCGATCCATCCAAGAAACAGGAAACCTGGCAAGACCTCAAAAAAGTGCGCGACTATCTGGAAACTACCGCGAAGAGTAATTCTTAACGCTCGCGACTTTTGCTATTCAAAATTTCGCGTTACCTTCTGACGCGTGCACCCCTCCCAATCACTTAGCAAACCTGCAACGACGCCGGACAGTCTGGCCTCAGCAGAACTTTCTTTCGCCGTTGGACCACCGCAATATGCAGAAGTCGCTGTACCGGTTCACGTTCTGACAGCTTTTATTTACCGACTGCCCGACGCCTTGCAGGAAAACGCTCAGCCCGGATCGAGGATTACGGTTCCTTTCGGCAGGAAACTTCTTACCGGCTACATCGTCGCTTTGCACAGCGAACTGCGGCCGGGTACGAGTTTGAAAGAGGAAAACATCAAGGACGCGAGGGAAATCCTCGACACGTTTCCGCTTATTACTCCTGAAATCCTGGAACTTACCCGCTGGGTTTCTGAATACTACCTGGCCCCTTGGGGCGAAGTGCTGAAGGCGGCTTTGCCTCCCGGAGTCAGTCCTCGCGTCGAACAACTTTTAAGCATTACCGAAGCCGGACGCGCGGAACTGGAACACGCCGTGGCCGACAGCGACAGTCCCAGACGACGCTTGTTGGAACTGGTGAGCGGCGCCGGCACGATAGCGCTGACATCGGCGGCTGACAAGTTAAAAGACAATCAGCTGCCCAGGGTCGCGCGCGCACTTGCGCGCGAAGGTTTACTGGATATTGAACAGCAATCCGGTACGGACTCAGTTCGCGCAAAATATGAGCGGCGCGTTCGCTTATTTCCCGCGCCCGCCAACGCGGACCCAGGTCACGCCACCAAACTTACCGACGCTCAAACAAGAGTGATCGAGTCGCTCAAAAACCAGGAGTCGTTAACTTTCCCCGAGCTGCTTGTGCGCGCGCAGGTTGGCCCATCGCCGGTAATGACCCTGGCGAAGCGGAAGCTCGTGGAAATTTTTGAACAACCGTTGCGTCGCGATCCGCTAAGTAATTCGCCGGCAGCGGCGGTTACAGACTATGTCTTGACGGAAGACCAGAAGAAAGTCATTGCCGAAATCAATCTGGCCCTCGAC
>JANMKA010000115.1:0-12227 GCA_031371765.1 Blastocatellia bacterium | reverse complement strand
ACCAAGTTGCGGTCGACGCCAGCCGCATTCTGCAATTCATAACGGCAAATAAGCACCCACCCGCTACCGCAGGCGGTACTGACTTCATGACACTAAGGACCTCATGACACCGAGAATCATTGATGTGATCTTTTCCATCTGTGCGGGGGCGAAATTCGGTGTTAACATGACGGCCCAAACTAAGGAGCGCATATGCCGGAAGCACTGGGATTAGTCGAATGCAAGGGTCTCGTGGCAATGATCGAAGCCGCCGATGCCATGGTTAAGTCAGCGAATGTTCGCCTGGTTGGTTGGGAAAAGATCGACGCGGGACTGGTTACGGCAATCGTGCGCGGCGACGTTGCCGCGGTGAAGGCCGCTGTTGATGCCGGCTCCGCCGCCGCTAGAAAAGTTGGCGAGGTAGTGGCCACACACATTATTCCGCAGCCGCATGAAGAGGTCGATCTGAGTATCCCGGTACTCCACACTGGAGAAACCACGCGCAAGAAAATTAGCGGCTCAGTTCCCACAAAATAACTTTCTTCAAGTTTTCTGCTCGAGCTCCGGCTTGCTAAATGAGTCTGACTCTATACTTCCTGCGCCACGGACAAACAACTTTAAGTCGCGACGACAGCTTTTGCGGTTCCGGACTCGATCCCGAACTGACATCTGAAGGCCTGGAAATGGCCCAGGCATTTACCGCCGCCAATCAAGCAAAATCCTGGACCGCAATCTATGCCAGCAGTTTGCGTCGCACAATGCAAACCGCGCGCCCGCTGTGCGACCGTTTGCAAATAAGCCTGGAGGCGCGCGACGAGTTGCAGGAGATCGCCTACGGCAAATGGGAAGGACTGAGCAAGGAAACAGTCGCGCAAAAATACCACGACGATTACGTTAACTGGTTGGCGGATCCCGCGCGACACGCACCGACTGGCGGAGAATTAGCAACGACCGTCGCGGAACGCGGTCTGCGCGTCATTCACGAAATCCGCGAACGCTTCGCCGCGGGAAATGTTTTGGTCGTTTCTCACAAAGCGACGATCAGAATTCTGCTGTGCAGTTTGTTGGGCATCGACGTTGGCAGCTTTCGTTATCGACTTGGCTGTCCGGTCGCATCGGTGAGCACGGTAGAGTTCACGCAAAACGGGCCAATGCTGCAGACGCTGGCGGATCGCTCTCACCTCGATGAACGATTAAAGAGTTTGCCGGGCACTTGATGCCAGCAGACTTGCTTGAGATACCATTGACCAGCGCAAGACCGAAGTCAGGGGAGCACTCTGGAACTAGGGATGTCTGCAGATAAATTCACACGCATCGCCGGCCAAAGAAGCTGGTGGATTTGCAAACTATCATTCACCGTGGCGTTCCTCGTCATGACAGCGGCGCTGGTCCATGCGCAACAGCCTTTCGTGACCGACGACGCAGACACGACTCCAAAGCATCATTTCCATTTCGAGTTCAGCGATGAGTTTGACCTGCTGCAACCATCGTCCTTTCCCAATCTCCAACAAAATACGGCTGACTTTGAACTTGATTACGGAGTTCTTGACAATCTTGAAGTTGGTATTGAAGTGCCGCTGCTCACGCTATTCAATGAGCGTGGCACGGTGCCGTTTCGGCCCCGCGGTGTCGGTGACGTAAACTTGTCGGTCAAATACAACTTTCTCAAGGAGCGTGAGCATTCGCGCCGTCCGGCATTGTCGCTGGCGTTCAATATTGAGCTGCCCACCGGTGACGCCAAGCGGCAGCTCGGTTCGGGGCTGGCGGATTTCTTTGCGAATGGCGTCATTCAAAAATCACTTACAAAGAAAACTACGCTTCGGCTAAACGGCGGCATCCTCTTTTCGGGGAATGAGACTACTGGTGTAATCGGAATCAAGACACGCGGAACGGTGTTTACAGGAGGCGGCTCGTTGGTAAAGCAGTTCACACCGAAACTTGCTTTGGGATTCGAGGTGACTGGAGCAGTAACGAAAAATTTCGACCTGGGAAAAGGGCAGCTGCAAACACAGTTCGGTGGCAACTATCTAATCAGGCGAAACATGACAATCGACTTTGGGGTGGTGGCAGGAAAGTTCGACGCCAGTCCGCGGGCGGGCTTGCAGCTGGGTTTCTCGATGGACTTTTGAGTTTCAAGTTTTAAATTCCAAGACTAAAGCGAGGCGAGCGTCTTCAGGTGAATTTGGAAAACTATCGTAGCGAGGAGCTTCAACGGTCAGCCGGTAAACCTCTTGAAGCGCGCGGATCATATTTTTGGGTATGGAAGAAGTCAAATTTTTATGTGTTATGGTCATTCCGTTTCGCATCAATCACTGTTCAAGGCGTTGCACAAAAAGTTCAATGTTGGCTCTGCGCGGAGCGATCTCACTAGCACCGCGGCTTTAGCCCGGTCACCCGGTCCACGATCAGCGACCCGCAACCGTTTCAAACGGTTTTTTTGGTCTACGCGATAAACCGGTAAAACGGTTAAAGACATTGGAGCACTTCTCGTATCACCGGGCTAAAGCCACGGTGCTAATGAGATCGCTCCGCGGCGACCCAACCTGGGATTTTTTGTGCAACGCCGCTCAGCACATCGAATCAACTATTACAAAGTGAAGATGTTCTTAATGCGCCGTCTCAGATCGTTTTGGTGGTAACGCATCCGCAGGCGCTTTGCTTCCTCGTTCAAGTCTTCACGCGCGGCCTCGAGTTCGACGCGCCGCTTCGCGAGCAACATTGAAATGTCATCGGCAATTTCAGGACGCTGTTGCAAAATGTCGTGGAAGGCCTCCTTATCAAGGCGATAGCATTCAACGTCCGTGACAGCGATCACCGTTGCCGTGCGTGGCTCTCCCGTCATCATGCCCATCTCGCCAAAGACATCTCCGGCATGCAGCGCGGCAACGCGCTCGTTCAGGTTACCGTCGGTAGACACGCGAACTTCAGCTTCGCCTCGGGTCATCAGGTAAAGCCAATGTGCCTCAGCTCCCTGGCGTGTCATCGCTTCGCCGCGTGTGAATGGCGCATAGCGCAGCCGAGTGGCGAGCGAGCTGCGCTCTTGTTCAGTTAACGAATTAAACAGTTCGACTCGCCCCAGCGCCTCGACACGCTGTTTAGTGTCTTCAATATCTTTTCGCTCGCGACGCAAGTCGTCATCTTCCGTCATAAAGATCGAATGAGCCGGAATCGAAAGCGGAATGCCCGCGCGACGGAGTGCGAAGTAGATGCGCGTGCGCACGATTGAGTTGGTTGGATCATCGACGGCCAGATCCGTTAGCCAATAGCGCACGGCATAGCTGCCAAAGCTTTCCTTGAAATCCATAAATACGCAGTTTGGCTGCGGTTCAGCGGCTATGTTTGGGATTGGCTCTGCGCGCAGTCCAGTTTCCACGGCATCAATTACTTCGGCCGGTGAATAACGAAAATCAACGTTGAAATATACCCATTGACGGTGTTGGCGTGGCGCACCGGCACGCCGGCCGAGGACGGTTACCTGGCTCTTCATCAAGACGCTGTTGGGAACAACGATCGTGTCCCAGTTGCGGGTTTCGATTGAAGTGTGGCGCCAGCGAATCTCTCTGACGACGCCTTCCTGTCCGTCAATTTTGATCCAGTCGCCGATGCCGATGGTGCGCTCCAATTGCAGCGCCATGCCGCCCATCATGTTGCCGAGCGTGTCTTGAAAGGATAAACCGATGACGGCGGTGAGCACTGCGGAAGTGGCGACGATGCCGCTGATATCAACATGCGGGATGGAGAGTAAAGTGATCCCCAGAACTACATAAGCAAGCGCAACCAGCAGGTCGCGCAAGATGCGCGGCGGCTTTAATCTTATCGCGCTCAGAAAAACTTCGAAGACAAAGACGCTGGCTACATTTATAAAGGCAATCCAGAGACAGAAGAGCGCGGCCCAGCGAAACCAAAGATAGAGTGAGCTTTCAGTGCTGGTGCCCCGGTAGGCCAGTGAAGCCGTCACCGACAGCCCGATGAAAGAAAGCGCAAACAAAAGCAGCGCGGCGCGAATGCGCATCCGTTCGGCAGGTCGCAGGGCGTTGAGAACGAAAGCCGCCGCGACAAAAACTACCAGCGCCCAAACAAAGCCCGGTATTCCTGCCGCCGCTTGCACCTGTTGCCAGAACGTCATTGTTTAGCTGAAAGGGTGATCGAAAGTATGATTGATTGGGCATGGGATTCTACCACGTTGACGGGCAAGCTATCATAAACCCGCATTCCCGATTGGAAACCGGTGAAAATGGCAGAGGCCGACTTGAAGCTGACCCAGACATTTAATTGAAGGGGCTGCCGCCATCGAATTGAGCATGGCAAGGTGCTCGCGAAAACCTAACGAGCCGAGGATCATTCATGACTGAGAATAAAAACCCAACGTCGGTTAAAAATAATAAAGACAGAAAGATCTCACCGCAGAGAGTGCGCGCGTTCTTTGGCGAATTAGGACCGGGCCTGATAACCGGCGCGGCGGATGACGATCCCTCGGGAATCTCTACCTATTCCGTAACCGGCGCGGCGTTTGGTTATGGTCCGCTGTGGACTGCGCTCTTTTCTCTTCCGTTAATGGTAGCGGTACAGATCATGTGCGCGCGCCTTGGGATGGTTACTGGCCGTGGCCTCGCCGGCGTATTGCGGCGGAGCTATTCCCGCTGGGTTCTGTGGGGGGCCTGCTCATTGTTGATTGTCGCGAATGTGGTGAATATCGGTGCCGATCTTGGCGGTATGGCCGACGCGACCGCGATGATGACAGGCATTAAACCACTGGTCTTTACACCGATCTATGCGGTGCTGATCACGTCTTTGCTTTTTTGGACCTCGTACCGGTTCATCGCACGAGTTTTCAAGTGGCTTACCCTGGTGCTTTTTGCTTATGTGATCGCAGCGTTCCTGGCCCGACCCGACTGGTCAGCGGTTTTGCGTTCGACGTTCATTCCTCACATCGAATGGTCGAGCGCGTACATCGCCACCTTCGTCGGCATTCTGGGGACGACAATCTCGCCTTATCTCTTTTTTTGGCAGGCATCGGAGGAAGTTGAAGAAGAGCGCAAGCTGGGACGGCGTACGGTCAAACAGCGCCGGGGTGCTTCCGATGAGGAAATCAGAAAATCGCGTACCGATGTGATTACGGGAATGTTTTTCTCTCAACTGGTGATGTATTTCATCATCCTCACCACCGCAGCGACGCTGCATGCTCACGGACAAACCCAGATCGATACCGCGCAACAAGCTGCCGAGGCGCTCAAACCGCTCGCCGGTCGCGGCGCTTATTTGCTTTTCACCTTGGGTTTAATTGGCACTGGAATGCTTGGCGTCCCAGTGCTGGCCGGCGCCGCCGCTTACGCCATTGCCGAAGCAAGCGCCTGGCGCGGCACGCTTGAAGATCGACCGCGTCTCGCAAAGAAGTTTTATGGAGTGGTTGGCGCGGCCATGATCATCGGATTGATACTAAACTATGCAGGTTTTAATGCGGTGAAGATGTTGTTTTGGGCGGCGGTTCTGAATGGCGTATTGGCGCCGCCGTTAATCGTGCTGGTCGTATTGTTGACCAGCAACAAAAAGATCATGGGGAAGCGAACCAACCCGCCGGTGCTGAAATTGCTTGGGTGGGCCACCGCAGTGATCATGGCGGCGGCGGCAATCGCGATGTTTGCAACAATGTAAGCGGCGCGCCGGCTCCGAGTCGAGATTAGCGTGCGGTGAGGTTCTTCTCCAATCTCTCAAACCGCGCCATCATATTTTCATACATGCGATCCGTCTTCTCGTGCAGGTGGGCGACCTCCAACTCGGCTTTAATATTTACCTCGTATTCAATGTCGGAACGCACGCGGTCCTTTTCAGCCTGCCGGTTCTGGCTGATGAGCACGAAGCACGACAGGAAAATGGCTTCGAGTGAAACAATCATTGTCAGAAGCCCAAAGGGATAAGGGTCAAAGGCGGGAATGCCAAGGGGAATCGTATTGATGATAATCCAGATGACAAACCAGCCGCCGTTAATCATAAGAAACGGCATGCTGCCGCTGAACCACGCTATGCCGTCGGCAATCTTCTGTAGAGCTGTGGAGTGGACCTCCATCTCTTCGTTGACGTTTCGCGAAACGCGAGTGCGCAACAGCTCGTCAGCCTTGCGCGTCAGGCCGCTTAAGGCCGCCAGCATGTGCAGGGCCGCTTCCGGCTGGCGCTGAAACAGCAGGACCAGATCACCGCGATCGAGCACCAGTACCTGGCTCTCCGCAAGCGCCAGCGCCGTGGCGGTGCGCGGACCAGTGTCGAGCATGGCCAGTTCGCCAAACATATCTCCTGACTGAGCGGTGGTAAGCACAATCTTCTGGCCGGCTGTGTCTTTGATGTAGAGCTCTATCTCGCCGCTGCGGACTATAAATAGTGAGTCTCCGGGGTCGCCCGCCTGGAAAAGCGTATGGCCCGCGGGAACCGTCAACTCATCGACGACTGCGGCAAGCGCGACTCGATCGCCTTCGTTGAGAAGTTCAAACATCTTGATATGGCCGAGAAAATTGGGATCACAGGGCATTAGCAGTTCCTTCCGACGAGCAGGGGTTGCGAAAGCGGCGACATTATATGCCATCTACGGGTTTGTGAGTTGGTAGAAATTGTAAGGCAAACCGTTAGTTTGCGTTGGTTGCCAACTCTCGAGTTGAATGGCAAGGGCCAACGCAAGCTAACAGTTTGCTTACGACCAGAGTGGCAATTACGGCTTCTTATTCGTTCCGACCGCAGGCTTAGTCGTTGTTCGCGTAGCTGGAGGTTTGGGCTGCGTGTTTCCTGTCGGTACGGTGCGTCCGTTGCGCGTCAGTGCTATGCGCTTGTCGCGGCTCGAAGCATCGTCAACTGCCACGCGAATTGCTCGGAACGTTCCGTCGCGCAACTTGTTGGTAGGGTTGTAGGAGAGCACGTACTGCGTGCGCAGGTCGCGCACAATTTCATTCGCAATCTGCGGCAACTCTGAAAGCGATTGCGGGAAGAACGCGCGGCCGCCCGTTTCCGTCGCCAGTCGATTGATCAAGGCGACGGCTTTGTCGCGCGGGCTTTTGCGAATGAAGCCGGCGTCCTTATCAAGTTCGTTCACGAAACCGATCACATAGATTTGCACATCCTCCTCGCGCAAGCGCTGGAAGAGTTGCGGCTCTTTATAAAAGCTATTGCGATCCTCGCCGTCAGTGATAACGATTAACGCGCGCCGCCGCCGGTCGTTGTCGTCGCCCTTTTTGTATTCAGCGACGCGTTCAGAACTGAGATAGACAGCATCGATGACTGCGGTCTGCCCGCCCTCGACGTAAAGGCTGTCCAGCCCGTCCATCAAAAGATCCTTGTTGGGCGTAAAGTCCTGCACAGTTTCAATCTTATCGCTGCTGATAAAGCGCACCAGAAATGTTTCGTCACCCGCCTTGTTGCTGTTGATGATGCTCTTGCCGGCATCGATCACAGCTTGCAACTGCGAACGCAGCGAGCCCGAGGTGTCGACCGCCAGTCCATAACTGATCGGCACCTCTTCGCGGCTGAAAGTTTCGATTGGTTGCGGCACGCCGTCTTCGAAAACGTGAAATTCATTTTGCCGGACGTTGTCGATGGGACGATTGTTGCGATCGATGACGCGAACGTTTAGCGTGACCAGCTCCGTGTTAACCACGATGGTGCTGCCTTCGTCAATCTCTGGTTCGGGCGGCGTCGGCGTTGGCTTGGGTTTAAGAATGGGAGCGGGTGGCGGCTCGCCCAGCGTCGGCGCAATGCGATCAATCGGCGTGGACCGCGGCACCGGTGTCGGCGTGGGTGTCGGACGACTAACAGTTGTTTGTGCCCGCGTTTGTGTCGGCCGGGCCGGAACCGGCGTCGGAGTGGGCGTGGGAACCGAGCGCGGCGCAATGGCCGAGCTACGGCGTGGACGCGCCTCCTGGTTTCTGGCAGCAACGAAGCTGGAACCCACTAAACAGGTCAACGCAAAGACGAGCGCCACAACCAAAGTAAGTTGTCGCAGTCTCAGTCTTCGAAATATCAATTGGTCGTTGGTTCGTTTCATCGGTAATGTGAATTGGATAAAAGTATCAATAAGCAAAACTACCAATCGGCTGATTCGCAAACAGTTTAACCTTTCCCGAATCAGGTGCGAAGCCGGTGCCACTAGCGCTGCAAAGGACACGCGGCGGCACGACAGTTAAGAAAGATGCGTAAGGAGAGTTGATTAGTTGCCGGAAGGCCCCACGAGCTGAGCGTCAGCGAGAGCCGGGAATTGCGTAGTACCCTTCTTTTGATCGCACAAACAACCGGGGCAAACCTCGGGGCGGTGTTACTTTCACCTTGATCTTGTGCCAGTGGCCATCGCTGCCAAAATCGGTGGGCTTATAACCAATCGAGTACTGGTGACGCAGCTCGAGCGCGATTTGCTCAAAGATGTCGTCCATCTCGGGGGCGCTGCGCGGAAAGAAAGCTTTGCCTCCGGAGACCCCGGCCAGGTCGTCAAGAATGCTCTGGCCTTCCATGCCCAGGCTGCTGCCCGCATCGTTGCCGCTCAGAATTCCAATGCCGTACAGCGTCACGTCGGATTCCTTAAGGAGCCGTCGCAGTTCGTTAAAAGTGTAGCGGGAATTGTTGTCCTGGCCGTCGCTGATCAAAAGCAACGCACGTTTGGGATGCGCGCCGCGCTGCACTTTTTCGACGCCGAGATAACAAGCATCGTACAGCGCCGTATTGTTTTTTGTTTGCACAAAGGTGAGTTTGTCGAGCACCGCATTGCCGTCGCGCGTCTTGTCGAGCAGGAGTTGCGCGCGGGAATTGAAGGCGATCAAAAAGTACTCGTCGGAATCGTGGCTGGTTTGAATGAACTTTGACAGCGCGTCCCGTGCCCGCCGGATCTTGTCGCCGCCCATCGAACCCGAGACGTCGAAAATTACCCCGACCGAAACCGGCGAATCGTCGTCACTGAAGAAGGTTATCTCCTGAGGCTTCTTATCGTCCAACACCGTGAAGGCGTTTTTCCCTAAACCGGAAACGTAGCGGCCGTAGGTGTCGGTGACGGTAACGGTAAACGTGATCAGATCGGTATTGACAATAACCGGACCGGCGATTTCGTTGCCCTGCTTCTGGTCCTTCTGCTCTTTTTGCTCTTCAGCAGGCGGAGTTGCGACAGGCTTTGCTATGGCTGCGTCGCTTGTTTGTTTGTTGTCAGTTTTGTCCTGGGCCCATGACCCGGTAGGTAAGATGACAAGCAGAAGTGCCAGCAGGGAGATCGGAACAAGTTTGGTAACGCGTCCAGCCGGTAGGTACATGAGACCTCGCGTAAATTTGCAACGTTGGGTTCGCCGACTCAGATAAGGGGCTGCAATACAGATGCTGAGACTGGCAATACTGATGTCCGCGGTCTGCAACTATTGATTGAAATCCGGAAAGGACGGACGTGGGAGACGTGGCCGTGCGCTGCTTTCAATTCCAGTCTGTGTCAGAAATTCATTGTAAGACAGGCGTTAGGGTTGGTAAAGCGGAAAGGGCGGAAACTTAATTCCGCCCCTTTGAAGGTAAGCATCCCAGCCATTAATGAACTAGAAAAACATCCCAGGCCCAACGCCCGACGTGCGAATGCTTTGCGTCATCAACCTTTGCGCGGTAACGAAATGCGTTCCCGTATTGATCGGTGCGCTTCGACTCTTTGTAGTTGAGAGAGATGGAATCGACATTCAACGAAGGCAATGTATGCAGTTCCCCGGCCTCTGAACTGCCATTATGGTTTATGTCCTGCCACAAACGTAACGCTGGGTATACGGCGTCTGCACCATCAATCACCCCATCGCTGTTTCCGCCGTACTCTGGTTTGTCGAATTCAGCTAGAGCAATGAAGCCGTTTGGATCAGCAGATGGAGGCTGTGGAGTAAAGTTACCAAACAATTCGGTGCCATTATCTATTAAGCCATTACCATTTCGATCCAGTGCCAGCCAGGCATCGTCGGAGTTTGAGCTGGTCCATGAAAGGTGTTCGGCTCCGCCAAAGTTGTTGAGATCAAAGGTCACCCCTTGCGCGGGGTTAGTTAGGGTGTATCCATCCCCAAGTACGTCAACTACAATTGGACTATCCCGGGTGCATACACCCTCGAAGCAGAACCATATTCCGGTGCAGCCGCAGTCGTCGGGTGTAGGCGACGGCGCTGGAGCCGGATAAGCCGCATCGTCATTGATTGCAGCGTTGTCGCAGGCCGTGATCTGGCCCTCTCCCTCACTCGAAAGATTCATTATGGTGCTTCCAGGGGGACAATTTGAGGCATTATCCAGACCCTGCGTATGGCCCGTCTCATGTTTCGCTACGCCCCGTACGAAAGCGGGCAGCGTAGCGGGAGTACCCACCCGAATATTTTTGTTGAACGTCATCACTCCTGACACAGTTGGACCGTTCGAGTTCGACCCAGAAAACATTTGGACCCCAGCGGTTGCCGTGGAGGAGAAGCTATCGTTGTAACCAACAACAATTGTGTTGGGGGTACCCGAGGCAGGAAGGTTGCTGGTCGTCGTGACGACGTAAGCAATATTAGTGTTGTTCGTTTGAGAGTTCCAGCTCTCGATCCCCTGTTTGATCATGTCTTGTTCAGTGGAGGTAAATCCAGAATTCGCATCGATGTAAACATTTACAGTGACATCTTGAGGAATCTTGGATATGAGGCCGGCATATTCGGTGGCGTGCAACAACCGTTTTGCGCGTGAACACTCGACTGAGTGTAGTATGCAGCGAAAATAACGACAAGGCACAAGACGCCTGTCACGAGAGTGAGTGTTGTTTTCATCTTAACCGCCGGGAGAAGGAGTTAATTGGTTTGTAAGGATTCTGCTAAGTCAGCGAAAAATGAGCTTTCAGCAATACCCGCGTAAGAAGCAATTGGGTGTCCGGGCACTAATTTGTCGAGAGGAAAAACATGCCCATTGCGCAACTCGTATCCAGTCAGAATTCGAAAATCTTCATTACTCACGCAGTCGGGAAATTCATGTGTGAGGAACAGTGCGTATCGTTTTCCCACTTGCGGTAAATCTTGATGGCTAGTTTGTGCAACTACAATTTTGCCCGATGGCAAACGCACCCGGCCGCCGGCACGTTCAACTATGAGCGAGCTGCCGGCTCCTATTTGGCCATGGTTATCGTTCTTGAATATTTCATCAACCTTAACGGTGAATTCGGAATAGATGTTTGTCTCATCATCGGAGAGATGAGCTTGAGAAGCCGTAACCTCACCGGTGATCACGGCACAACTTCTCGACACGGGAAGAGCCTGGAGTCCGACTTCCCAATCGTCAACTGAAAAAATGCCTGTCGACCCTTCACTGATGCGTGGAGCGTAACGTCGATTGTATTTTCTGCCGTTGCGGTTGAGTTTCGCCTTCTCCTTTTCAAGCTTGTAATCAGCCAAGGGGAATTTACTAACGTCGGGAGAATCGTCAGGATTTTTTCTGTTTTGCGCCTGAGGTGCTAGAAGAGCCGCAAAACTAATAATCCCAAACAAAAATGATAGAGGAATGAAGATTTTTCTTGGTAGGAATTTCATTTTTTGGCACCTGGCGAGAAAGTAGCCGACGTTAAGAACTGTTAGACTCAGTCACTAATCATAAAGCACGCGCGAGCTTTTCATACAACTTCAATGCCAGAATAACAGTTTCAAGACAGCTAATAAAGACGGGGTTTCTATGAGGTAGGTGACTGCATGTGTTCACTAATCGAAACAATCCGTTCCACAAAAGACTACATTTGGCTTCGACTATAAACGGTTTTGATGGTCCACGGCAGTTCAACCTGTATGCATGCCAGGAACTTTCTGAGGGGTTGGTCGTGTAAACGTTAGCCTCGATGCCTGAACCAGCTTAGCTGTCACGCATGGTATACTTTCGCGCTATTTTCTTGCGGGATTTCACTAACTAATGGCTGAGTTTATTTGTCGATTAGGCACGCCGGCGGGTGAGGTAATTACGCGAACGGTTGAAGCGCCGGGCGTTAACGAAGCACGGACGCGGCTGGAACGCGAAGGCTTTCGCGTCTTCAATGTGACGCCACCGAAGACAAGTGGTGTGACCGCGCTGACGCGGCTTGGTGCGCGCGGCGGTCAGGCGAAAGTTAAAGCAAGCGACTTTCTGCTTTTCAATCAGCAGTTGGCGGCACTATTCCAGGCCGGCATCCCAATTCTACAGGCTATCTCCCTGCTCCGCAAGCGCGCAGCATCGACGCGCCTGCGCGCGGTGCTCGGCGATGTTGAGGAACAAATTCGCGGCGGCGCGGC
>JANMKA010000104.1:0-14005 GCA_031371765.1 Blastocatellia bacterium | reverse complement strand
TAATTGCGTTTGAGAGCTACGACGCGAACACGATTGTCCAGATGCGCAATTTGCCGCAGCACACTCAGGCTGCCGTCGCTTGAACCATCGTCAACGTAAATGATCTCTGCGGAACGTCCCAAAGCCTTTAGCGCTTCGTCCAACTTGGCGTGCAGCGGCAAAAGGTTTGGTTCTTCATTGTAGACAGGAAGGAAAACAGAAACCTCGGGCTTTGCCCTGGTGTGGGTTGGCGCAGCATTAGTAACTAAGGTTTCTTCCTGTTCGTCGTAAAGTTTCATTTTCTCTCGATGGGCAGTGGCACAGACACTCTTGCCCTATTCAACCCGCCTGGCCACGCAAATAATGGAAACGCCAAAAGGAAAATTCAAATGACGCAAAAGAAATCGCTCAGCCGCAAACAGTTTCCCCAGAACACCGTTGAGCGCGCCGATTGTGATGTTGTTCTCTGAAGCAGGACGTAAGCCCGTAACACGCATTAGCAGCCGGCCAAAAAATATCGGCGCAAAGAAACTAAGATTTACATAGCTCGCCCGCTCAATTTCAAAACCTGCTTTTCTTACGGCTGCTCTTAAGCCGCCCATCGTGTAGCGGCGACGATGATTGCTGATGTCGTCCTGCACGCCCCACAAAAACATAAATGCAGGAACAAAAAGAACCGCCCTACCTTCGCGACGCAACACGCGACGCATTTCGTTCAAACCGGCCACATCGTCATCAAGATGCTCCACAACATCGAGCCCGGTTACCAGGTCAAACGAATCGTTCTCGTATGGCAACTGTTCCGCCGCACCTTGTTTCACCTGCTGCAAGCCACGCTCGCGGCAAAATTCAAGTGCCTCAGCCGAGACGTCTACGCCCTCGGCCTTACCAAACTGCGCCAGCATTTCGAGATTGGCGCCAGTGCCACAACCGACGTCCAGAATATTCAGCGACTCTTCGCGTGAACCCGGTTTGAGTTCTGCGCAAACGCGTTTCAGAAAACTTTCAATGATCTTGCGGCGGCCAACAAACCACCAGTGCGTCTCCTCGACTCGATGCATGATCGAGTAGGTATGTTGCTGCATCTCACGCGGCAGTGGTTTGTCGATGATGTTGGTGTTTGTGGACATTTCCGGGTCAGCGCCCTCAGCTACGCCGATGTCAGTTGCAACTTTGCATTGTAGAACAACTGGCCAGGAAACTCAGGGTTGGGAAGCGGGCATGCCCCCGCTCTGATGCCGAAACCATTCGACAAACTTCTTAATTCCATCTTCAATCTGCGTCTGTGGATTGTACGCAAGTAACCGCCGCGCTTTCGTCACATCAGCAAAAGTCTGCGGCACATCTCCGGGTTGCAGCGGCTGCCGATCGATTTCCGCCTTAACTCCCAATTCTTTTTCCAGCAATTCAATCAGCTCGCGCAACTCAACCGTGCGCGACTCGCCCAGATTGATTACCTCGTAGTTGCTGGCGTCGTAGTCAACGGCCGCACGAATACCGCCAACAATGTCGTCGATGTAGGTGTAGTCGCGGCGCGTCGTGCCGTCACCAAACACCGGAATAGTCTTGCCTTCAGTTATCAACCGCGCAAACTTGTGAATCGCGAGGTCGGGCCGTTGGCGGGGCCCATAGACCGTGAAGAAGCGCAGGCACACGCAACGAATTCCGTATAGATGCGAATAGGTGTGACACAGCAACTCGCCCGCGGCTTTGGTCGCCGCATACGGCGAAATGGGCTGACGAATTGGGTCGTCTTCGCTGAAGGGAACTTTTGCGTTTATTCCGTAAACTGACGAAGACGAGCCAAACACAAACTGCTTGATGCTGCGTTCGCGGGCCAACTCCAGCAGGTTCATCGTGCCCCTGATATTTGTTTCGGCATATAGCAGCGGCTGTTCTAACGATGGACGAACGCCTGCACGTGCCGCCAAATGAACGATGCAATCAAACCTGGCGCTTGCAAAAACTGTTTCCAGGCCCGGCTTATCACGAATGTCAATTCTGAATAAATTGTAGTTGGGATTCTCTAATTGCGGACGGACGTTCTCGCTTTTGATGGCCGGATCATAAAAATCGTTGAAGTCATCGACGACAGTAATGCGGCATTCGCCAGTCGCCAGCAGACGATCGACGAGATGCGAACCGATGAACCCGGCGCCGCCGGTGACTAGAATGTTCTTCATTTGGGCTTTGGTCTTTGATCTTTGGGAGTTGGTTGGGCTTAGCGCAACCGGGGAGCTAAGACCCAAGACCTAAGACCCAAAACCAAAGACCTATTTATTAGCGTATATCCACAAATGCCAACCCCAACGTGCGGCCAGCTGAGATTCCAACGAGCGCGGCAATAGGTTCCCCACCAACGGCAGCCAGCGCTTGTTAAAGAAATAAGCCTTTAAAGTAACCGCTGAAAAATCCTGAAAGAGCTCGGCCGCTTCCGCTCTCGAATAAACTCGCGCCAATGGATTGCCGGCGCCGTCGGTGTTCTGGCTCAAAAACTCTTCGTCGCCAAGATAGGTTTTCCTTTGCGACCGCAATAGTCTGGCATGTTCCTGCAAATTGTCGAGCGGCTCGCCGGTCAGCTTATGGACCAGGTGTACGCCGCTGTCCCACCTTAGCAACTGCGCGCCCGCGCGTCGCAGTAACGAAATGTTTACCCGATAGTTGTACGAATTGCGATGGTACAGCATAACAATCGCGCGCCCGCCGGGACGAAGCACGCGATGAATTTCGCGAATCGCTCTCGCCGTGTCGGGCGTGTGATGCAACACTCCATGCGAATACACGACGTCAAACCTTTCGTCAGCAAACTCAAGGTTTTCGGCGTCAGCGGTTTGAAACCTGCCCGGCAGCTCGAACAACGCGAATCGCTGGCGAGCTAACTCAACCGCAGCCTCTGTCAGATCGACTCCAGTGTAGTCTGCGCCTGCCTGCGCAAACTGCGCGCCATCAGTTCCCAATCCACAACCAATCTCCAAAACTTTCTGGCCGCGCGAGCCGGCAAAATCCGCCGCCGCTGGAATGTGCCATTCCTTCGTGTAACGGTGCGCTTCCACTAGCTCATAAAAGCGCCGGCTTCCTGGTTCGGCATCGGCAAACTTCACGCCGCAGGGATTCGCTTGCCAGAAAGCGCGCACCCGTTCCTTGAGATTTTGATTTGCTTCGGACATGAAAAGACGTGGAAGCTTACGAGGCAAATGGATAAAACGGTGTGTTGCGGAAAATCCAAAAGAACAAAGTGACGCCAAAGATGGTCCAGATGTATTTTGCGTCGAGCTGATTTCCTTTTAACTGTCGACCGCGGATTGCGGCGTTGGTAAAACGCGCGAACGCATAAAACAGGAACGGCAACGAGAGCAGCAACAACGGGTTGAATTTAAAAGCGGCTAACACGTCGCCATGCACCAGCGCGTGCATTGCTCGCGTGCTGCCGCAACCGGGACAGGCAAATCCGGTCAACGCGCGAAATGGGCAGGAGGGGAAAATCCCCGTTTTGCCGGGCTCAAAGACAAAGAGATAAACTCCCGCAACAGCCAGGGTTAACCAACTAAACGCAGCCAGCAAACGGGGATTTAACGTCTCAGCGAACATCACGAGAAGTTAAACTATCATGTGGGAATGTTTGCCGGGAAATGCGGCGTGACACCATCAGCTTTGCGCTGCGCCGGTGGGAAAAACCGCCAGCGCAAGGCAGCTGCGAAAACATCAAGAACTTAGAACCAGGCTTTCTTATTTTGAATGTAGGTCCGGACAAAATCCTCATCAGACTTTGTCAGGTAGATAATTCCTTCAACCAAACCAACGATAGAACCGGCGCCGCAGGTTACCAGCGTGATGACTATCTGGATAATTCCTTCGGTGGTGTAACCGAGGACGAATTTATGAACGCCAAAGCCGCCGAGCAATATGCCGCAGATGCCGGCAACAATTTTCTTGTCGGCGCCCATTGCTTTCCAATCGGTCATTGCGCCTGAAGAACCCTGATTAACTGACTGCATCGGTTGATATCCCCCCGTCGAACTCATCGGCGCGTTACAGCTAGCACAGTATTGAGCACTTTCATCGTTTACCGCGCCGCATTTTGTGCAATATCTCGTCATAGTTTTTGCTCCGATAACTTTTGTAGATCCAGGATCACGATTCTGATCACAGCAAAGCGCCGGACTGGAAAGTCTTCACCAGTATCAGATGGGATACGATCATAAAAAATGCGCGTTACAAGGGCCGGTGCACCGCTCCCAATTATCTGGAGCCTAGGGCAGCCACGCCGCCCAGAAACACCATGAATATCACGTAAAACAATATCATCGCTAACCCGAGACCTATTGAAATAAAACTGAAGAGTTTCGCTTTCTTGGCAGAGTCAGCGGCACCGGCTAAGTCTCCGGAAGCGACTTTCCCGTTTACCTGCGCGGCGAAAATAACCGCAACAATTCCCAGCGGGCAGCAACAGAACAATGAAATAATCGCCGGCACCAAATAGTTTGGCACGTTTGTCGGCACGCCCGTTGGCGCAGGCGGCGGCGTCCACTGTTGAGACATCTATTAATTTCTCCTGAATAGTTTTCTAACCTAGCTGTTTACGCCGCAGCTGCCTAGATGCCCGGGCCGCCAAAGTTCTGGGGCGGTGGCGGTGCAGCAGTGGTCCCCTTGTTCTTGCCAAAAATGGCCGTACCAATTACGCCGCCAAGCGTCGCCAACACGATTAGGGCGACCGCGCCGACCAAGCTGCCGACGATCATCAGGATCGAGCCGGAGAAAGGCAGGTGCACGCCGCTGCGGTCCAACTGCTCTTGCATGGTTGCCATGCCCCACAAAAGCGCGAAGGGCAAATATATGACGACGTAAAGAATTCCGCCGACAACTCCGGCCAGAGCGCCCACCATCGCGCCGTCACCCATTGGCACAGGCGTTGGCGAACTTTTTATGTATAGGAACGCGGCCAGCACGCCGCCGATGATGCTCCAGATACAACAGCAGAGACTGATTATGGGAATCAAAGAATGGATTGCGGAGAAGATGCCGACAATCAATCCACCGAGAAGTGCTGGCTTAAGTTTGTTGTTCATTGGTCGTAACTCAGAGATTCAGGCTGGAGAAAGCCGGACAAACTAAAAATAAATGGGATGGTCTGGAAAAACGACCTGAATAACTAACAAAGCAGACAGTGATTGTCAATAAAATTGAATGATTTTGTTCGTCTTGTCCGGCAAACTTGAGCTTGTCGTTGCGTTCGCCACCAAAGTTTCCGTTGATAGTTGGTTAGCGGCAAACTGAAGTTTGTCTGACATCACCTCGCTCGACAAACTAAACTTTGTCGGACATTATTCTTGCCATGTACGAATTTGCCGTCACTCCCGCGGTTACCAGCATTCGCCGCCGGGGCGTCGAGATAGCGGACGTAACGCCCGAAAGCCTTGGCTCTGAACTGGAACTCGAGTCTGGCGACCGGATCATAAAGGTCAACGGCCGCACCATCCGCGACTATCTCGACTTTCGTTTTCAAACTGCCGGCGAAACAGAACTGATGATTGAAGTTCGCAAGGCCAGCGGCGAGGATTGGGAGCTACAAATTGAACGAGGCGAAGACGAAGACTTTGGTCTAAGTTTTGAGCAAATTGTGCCGCGGCAGTGCGCCAACGAATGTATTTTCTGTTTTTGCAAAGGCAATCCTGAAGACGCGCGCCCTTCGCTTTTCATCCGTGACGAAGACGTCCGGCTCTCGTTCCTTTACGGCAATTACACCACGCTCACTTCTTTAACCGACGATGAACTGCAACGCATCAGGGAACAACGTCTGACACCGCAATACGTTTCCGTCCACGCCACGGATCTTAAAGTACGCGCCTATTTGCTTGGCGTCGATGAAAAGCGCGCCGACATTCGCGGCAAGCTTAAGGCGCTGCTTGATGCCGGCATCGAGATTCATGCCCAGGTTGTGCTTTGTCCGGGAATTAATGACGGAGCGGTGCTGGAACAAACTATCCGCGATTTGGCGGCGGAGTATCCGCGCGTCTCGAGCGTCGCGATCGTCCCCCTTGGCCTGACACGCTACAACACCGATTCAAGACTGACGGCGGTGACTCCGGAGTTTTGCCAGCAAACAATTGCTCAAGTCACCAAATTGCAACGCGAGTTGCGCAAGCGGCTGGGAACCAACTTCGCATTTCTCGGCGACGAGATCTATTTGCGGGCGGGCACACCGGTGCCTTCGCGCGCGCATTATGGTGATCTTCCGCAAATCGAAGACGGCGTGGGAATGGTCCGGTCGTTTAATAACAGTTTTGCTTCGCTGGTTAAGAGAGCAACGCGCCAGTCCTTGGCGGCAGCAGAAAAACTTAACGGCACTATCTTAACGGGAACGCTTTTCGCGCCGGAGCTGCAAAAAAATATCGCAGATTTCAACGCGCGTTTCGCAACTCAACTGAAGGTAGCGGCTGTCGCGAACACTTACTTTGGCGGGGATGTTTCTGTCGCCGGCTTGCTGACTGGCGGAGATTTCCTGGCCGCGAAGCCGCGGATTAGTGGCGATTTTGCCATCATTCCAAAGACCACTTTGAAGAGCGACGAGGACATCATGCTCGACGGCACGACGCTGGCCGAGTTAACCAAGAATCTCGGTCTTCCGGTTTATCCGCTCGATTTAAAATCATTCAGCCAGTTCATATTCCACAAGAATTGACGCATAGTTCAAAGCCACTGATGACTGCCTCAGTCAATCAAACATCTGCCACCGCGCCGAAGATTCTTGATGTCGGCTGCGGACAGAACAAGTATCCCGGCGCACTCGGCATTGACTCAAACCCGCGCTCCAACGCCGACGTGATCCACGACCTCGGCGTGTTGCCTTATCCATTTGCCGATAACGAATTCGATCAGATCATCTGCCGTCACGTGATTGAGCACGTTCCCGATGTGATGTCGTTTGTCAGCGAGCTGCATCGCATTACCAAATCAGGCGGCCGCATCAAGATCGTCACGCCACACTGCACAAATCCCGACTGGGCCACGGACCCGACGCATCGCAACCACTTCAACAGTTATTCTTTTACTTGCTTCATGCCCGAGCGCACGCCCTTTCCGTTTTATACGACGGTCGAGCTGCGGCCAATCAGTACCTATGTGTCGCTGGCGAATCTTTGGCGCGCGCTGGGACTGGAGTGGCTAACTAACCTCGATCAGCACGCATACTCATTTCGCTTCACGCGAAAGTTTTGGGAGTTCTACCTGTCATCGATTTGCCGCGGCAAGGAACTGCGTTTTGAATTCGAGGTGGTGAAACCGGAGTAGTAACCGGTGCCCGCTCTGGCTAACATTTAAGAATTCGGATAACCCCCAGCCCCGCAAGGGCATTTAGTGATTCGTAGAAGAATCCAAAAATCTCAATATCCTGCCTGCCTGATACCGGCCTAAAAAGGGTCTATCTCTTGCATTATCACTACTTTTTCCCCTCCGGGCTGATGCGTCATCTTGGGGCACACTGATTGCAGAATTTCGGGCACGTTTTGCAGCCTGCAAGGGAAGTTACGACACACGTCCGAATATCTAATGATCTCAGTGGCCTGAAATCTTAGCCACGGACGAGAATCTCAGTTAAATCAATTACTAAGGAGCCTCCTATGAAGAGATTTGTTTTTAGTTTGCTGGCACTCCTGCTGTTTGTTTCAGGGGTGTTAGCACAGTCCACCGCCGGCCGACTTGTCGGCACGGTTTCGGGACCAGATGGCTCGCTACCGGGAGCCACGGTTACTGTCATTGACGACCAGTCAAAAAAGGAGCGGACCGTTACAGCCAGCGGGGATGGCGCGTTCACGGTCCCGCAACTTGACCCCGGTACCTATACGGTTACCGTTAAGGTCAACGGTTTTAAAACTTTTACTGCCACTGACGTGAAAATCGATGCCAACAGAGAATACTCACTGAGCCCGGTTTTGGAAATCGGCGGCGTTAATGAAAATGTCACTGTCGTGGCTGGGGCCGATGTGATTAATTCCTCTAACGGCGACTTGAGCACCAGCGTCAGCCCGCAACAGGTTAAGAGTCTGCCGCTCGATGGACGCAGCCCCTTAGGCTTGATTGTTTTGCAGGCGGGCACCGCGAGGGCGACTCCCGGTTCCACGACGAGTATTAATGGTCAACGTACTTCGTTTACTAATCTCACTCGCGACGGAATCAACGTTAACGATAACTTTATTCGTGCTAACGCAACCGACTTCTCGCCGGAACGTGCTTCCAGCGACGACACGGGCGAATTCACGATCACGACCCAGAACGCCGGCGCCGACCAGGGATATGGTGCGGCCCAGGTTCAGCTAGTCACGCCGCGTGGTCAGACGGACTATCACGGGGCGCTATACTTCTATAATCGCAACTCCAGGTTTGCTGCCAATTCGTTCGGCAACAACGCAGCCGGTCTCAAGCGTCCCTATCTCAACCGCAATCAGGATGGTGGCAAGATCAGCGGGCCGATACCTCTAACGCGCAAGAAGATGTTCATCTTCTTCGACTTTGAAAAGCAATGGCTGCGTCAGTCACAAACCAATACTTCAACAGTGTTGACTACGCTCGCGAAGTCGGGAACTTACACGTTCCTGGACCTGTCATTAAACCAGCGGACAGTCAATCTGTTTAGCCTGCCGGTTACAGCGGGAGCGCCCGGTACACCGGCCGCTCCGACAGGAATTAGTCCAACTGTGCAAGCTCGTTTGCTTGCAGGCATGCCGGCGCCCAATTCAACTCTCGATCTCAACCGCGGCACCTACAGTCAGAATCAGGGATTCAATGACGACTACAAGTATTACACCGGTCGCATCGATTACGACTTGAATCAAAAGAACTCGATTAACACCGTCTACACTTACAAGAGGGAGGACCTGCAGCGTCCAGACATCACCTTGGACAGTTTTGGCCCGACTCCGCCGGTTACCCAGCCAGGTATCAACAAATTCCTGTCTGCCGGTTGGACCTCGAGTTTTTCGAGCAATTTCAGCAATGAGGCGCGCGGTGGCTTCAGCTTCCCAACCGCATCATTCAACCTGATTACGCCAGTGCCGTCATTCTTCCTGACAAACGGTTACACCAACGTGCCCGAGACGACCTTCTTGAATCAGGGCCGTAGTCAGCACAACTACAACGTTCAGGACAATGCGACTTACACCACCGGCAACCACTCGTTCCGTTTCGGTGGTCTCGCTCAGATTTTCCGAGTAAGGCCTTACAACGACGCGAGCATCGTTAAAAACTTCTCTCTCGCTATCAGTCAGAATACGCCGCAGTTTACGACCGCTAACTTTGCGGCGGCTGGTTTCCCAGTCTCGCAAGGAACGGTAAATACCGCCAACACGTTGTACTCGATTCTGGGCGGCATCATCGGAGCGGGTACACAGAGTTTCAATCCGACCAGCCCCACCAGCGCCTTTGCGCCGACCACTCTCAGGCAGTTTTATGCTTTTGAGAACTACGCCCTCTACTTCAACGATCAATGGCGCATTCGGCCAAATCTAACGTTGAACCTGGGCCTGCGCTGGGAAGAGAATACCGGGCTAAGAATTCAGAACGGTATCAATCTCGAGCCGATTATTCCTTCCGGAGTATCGGTACGGCAAGCGGTCCAGAATCCCGCCGGTGGTTACCAAATCGTTGGCGGCAACTCTGGCGGCAAGTATCGTTTCTATAAAGACGATAAGAATAATTTTGCCCCCGTGCTCAGCTTTGCCTGGTCACCAAACTTCAGCCACGGACTCTTAAAGAGCATGTTCCCGGGTGAAGGTCGAACGGTCATCCGAGGCGGGTTCAGAATGAGTTATGTTCCGGACCAGTTTCTGACTTCCGCTCGCAGCGCCGCCGGTCAAAATGCCGGTCTCAGTTTGACCGCTATAGCAGCAGTACAAAATATCGGTGGGACGCCGACCAGTCAGTTGAGCTTGACGGCCGACCAACCAGGAACCTTCCCGGCAATTAACCCGCCGGGGGCTCTGGTGTTGCCAAAGACGTTCGCAGATAACAACGGCGCCGCATTCAATAACTTCGGTACCGTCTTTGCTGTGGACCCCAATCTTCAAACGGGACGCCAACAGGAATACAGCATTGGCATTCAGCGAGAAATCGGCAAATCCGTAATCGAAGTCCGTTACGTCGGCAGCTACAGCAAAAACCTGTTGCGCGGCGCCGATTTCAACCAGGTTGAGATTCGGAGCAACGGATTCCTGGAAGATTTCAACCGGGCGGCAAATAACCTGGCGCTATCTAATGCATTTCTTGCGCAGCAAGTTGCTAATGGTGTGCCGGCGGCAAGCCGCATTACTCCTTCCGGATTCTTCAATGCAACGGTTCCTGGCACAGTACAAACCACAATCTTTGGCCCTACCGCTACTTCGCCTATTCGCGTAGGTGTCACGGGCGGCGTCTCAACGGCAACGTTTAACGCTGCCCTGGGCGGCGGCATAGTTGGGGCGGGTGTACCAGGGAACTTAGCGTTAAGCATCCTGCAAGTGAATGCTGACTTTAATCCTAACATCGCGAACAGTCAGTTTCCCCTGGTTCCTAATCCGAACACAGGTGTAGCGGACGTGCTCTATAACGGAGCGAGAGATTATTACAATTCGCTCCAGGTGGAGTTCCGCCGGCGTTTCTCGCAAGGGGTCTCTTTCCAGGCAAACTATACCTTTGCGAAAAACCTGACCGACGCGGTGGGAACTGCTCAGGCCCTCTTTGATCCATTCCTGGACAACGCTAATCCGGGACTCGATTATTCACGCGCTGATTTCGATCAGACGCATGCCATCAACCTCAACGGCATTTATGAATTGCCGTTTGGTAGTGGCAAGCGTTTCCTGAATAGCAGCGGCGTTATGGATAAGGTCCTGGGCGGATTTCAAATGGGGACGATTATTCATATCGGCAGTGGCCGTCCAGTCACTATTGTTGACCCACGCGGCACAATTAACCGCTCAGGGCGCGCCGGCCGTCAGACGCCTAACACTTTCTTAACCAAGAGCCAGGTTAAAGAGTTGTTCGGTCGCTTCAACTACGCGGGTCAGCTTTACTACATCAATCCGAGTGTGTTGAAGATAACGATCAATCCCAATGGCACCCAGACGAGTTTGGCTACCTCCGGGGCCGGTCAGACGCCATTCTCGAACCAGGTGTTCTTTAACGCCGGCCCTGGACAAACCGGCAACATGGAACGCGCTTTCATCAACGGGCCGAAACAGTTCACTATGGACGCCTCGCTCGTGAAGAAAATTCGTTTCACGGAAACAAAATTGATCGAGCTTCGTATGGAAGCCTTCAATGTGACAAATCACAACAACTACTTGTTGCCTTTGCAGATTGATTTCAATTCGACAGTTTTCGGGCAGCTCTTTCAATCTCGGTCCGAACAGTCGTTGGGACTCGATTCAGCGCGTCGCATGCAGTTTGCGGTTCGCTTTGAGTTCTAAACTTCGTCGGACCCATGGTCTGACATAACAAGGGCGTCGCTTTTCAAAGCGACGCCCTCTTTTTTTGTTTGCGGTTTGTTGTGGTCTTCGCGCTGGCGGCCACCCGCCTCGGCCGCGTGGCGGGGTGGTTTACGACCCGGCCTTGTAAGCTTCCACGTTGAATGATTCAGCGGGGACGGGATGATTGAGTTCAAACTGCGTAAGCGTTAGGGCCCACTCCGACTTGCTTGACCCCGAGTAATCATCAATTGAGAGCTGCAGCTTATAAGTATGCGGCAGCATCAAGCCGCCTTCCTTTTTGTAGTCGCCAAATTCTTCAACCACCTGATACCGCGAGGCCGACTGGCGCGCTGAATCTTTATCGGTTCGCCCCTGCATGGCACTCATCACCTGCCCATAAGTCGAACGCACATGTTGAAAAGTTGCCGCATCAAAAAAGAGCCGAATCTGAAAGTCAGATCCTTTGCGCGGTACGTAACTCAGGACGTAAACCTCTCGCCCGTTGATCTTGTCTGTGCCCTCGTAAGCTAACTTCGGATTCTTTGTGGCAAGGTCCAACAATGGCCAGGCAGTCGACAAGGTTCCTCCGACCAGCCCGTCCTTAAATACGATATCTCGGTTTTTTAGGAAATCACCCAAGACAGTTCGCACACCTGGCTTGATAAATCCGGTAGTAAAAGTGTGGCCGTCATAACCCAGACGCTCGTGCGGGTATTCGAGGTTGGGAAATGTCATTCCAATTAAACTCATCGGCCCTTCTGACGCGAGCACCGCATTCCCCGCGGTTCGGCCGGTGCCGCGCGCGCGAAAGTAAAACTCCACCGTGCCGAGGATTACGCGATTGGCCGCCGCTGCTCGCTGTTCCGGTGTTCCAATTGAATCCAGATGTTTTTGGACCACGTCTTCGGCCTTCAGTTTTTCAATTGTGGAAGCCGGGACCGGGACGCAACAAGTAATCAATAGGAAAAACGCTAACTTCACCAGAGGGGCGAATCGGTTGCTGCCAGAGACGCTGTTCTTCATTTTCTTTCTCCGAGAGGCTTGTAATTGTTCAATGCAGGACGCAAATACTAGCCAGAAATTCCCAGGCATGCAATAAGCGGTTTGGAAATCGGAATACTGCAGGTCAGGAGGCGAGGCGGAAGCGGAGAAGCTAAAAGTTCAGGCAGGGAGGCTCGCCCACTTCACGCTTACGCGTTGATAGCGTCTCGGCCAAAGGACTTGGGAATGACCAGTCGGCCCGCTGCCAGACGGAACCATCCTTGAATTCAATGCGGTTGATGACCGCTTTCTCGGCGAAGGAACTTTTGTTTTCGTTACCCAGTGTCGCGGCGCTGATGACTCCGGTTATCGGCGGCGCCCGACTGAACACTTCAAAACTTCGCTGCTGCTCGGCCTTTATCTGACTGTCGCAGAAAAACTGGCGCGCTGACAAATTCTGCGGGTTCGCGGATTCTCTGACCTCATACTCCCAGTAAAAGTTCTTGATTACCTTTGAGCCGGTATTTTGCAATTTGACCCTATAGATAAATATTTGGTTAGTTTTAACTGCACTGCGAATGGCATCGCGCTCTGCATTTTTCAACGCCTGACTCTTAATAAGGTCGCCATACTGAACTTGCGCTAAGGCTTTTTCTCGATCGGTCCGCTGGCGGTAATCCGGAGGCGCGTTCCATTCCGGTTCCTCGGTCAACGCCGCATGGAAATGACTCCAACCAAATTTAAGGACTGAGAGCTGCGAGTCGCCCTGGGCCACAGCGGGAATTTCCGTTGCGACCACAACCAGTAACAATATGGTGATGTTGATTAGTAGCTTCATAACACCTCTCTGGCCCCTGCCATGGCTTTCGTTCGGCGCGAGCGAATAAGACCGCGGAAACCGCTACGGTCTTTGCCAAACCGAGCCGTCGGCAAACTCAATCTTGTTGATCACAACCGCTTGAAATTCCGAGGCGGCACGCCGGTCGACATATTCGCTTACGAATTTCATTTCACCGGGAGCGATTTTTTTCTTGCTGTGATACTTATAACGCTTCAACTCGTGCTGCAGGGTCGCATCGTAAAAGAAGACATAATTCCAGTCGATAGCTTTGATAACCCTGGCGCTTACATTTTTCACCAGCAGGTAATTCTCGCGCCTGACTTCCACGTTCTCAATTCTCTCCATCTCGCCCACGCCCGGATCACGCGTTGGCGGATCTCCCTGGGGTCTCACGGGATTTGTACCCATCGGCACGCCCATAGTGTTCACGGGATTTCCCACGGTATTGATTGGATTGTCTCGAGTATTGGTACGCCGGCCGGACGAGTCAGCCTTAAAAATAGGATCGTCAGCTCGTCGGGTGCGGTGTGTTACGCCCCAGCGATAATCCTGCACCACGATGTCGGGATAATCGGGTGGGGCGGCCGGAGGGTTTTGTGCTGACACGCTACTCGCCAGTGCGATCGTTGCCAACAATACCGCTGTCGGATTCATAACCGATCCTCAGTTTCGGGCGGGGAGAAATTGACGCATTTATACCACAGTTGTCGCGGCATCCAGCTATCAATTCGGGAAAGCGAAGGTGAGGCCATGCGAAAAGACTGGT
>JANMKA010000103.1:0-5599 GCA_031371765.1 Blastocatellia bacterium | reverse complement strand
ATGATCGATCGCAATATCGCTTCCCTGGTTACCACCTACAAAACGCTGCATGCGGCGCCTGAGCTGTCGCACCACGAGGAAAAGACGGCAACGTTTTTCGCCGCGCAGTTGCGCGGAATGGGTTACGAAGTCACCGAGCGCATTGGCAAGTACGAAAACGCCGCGTGGACCAGCTATGGGGTCGTTGCGATCATGAAGAATGGCGCGGGCCCAACGGTGTTAATTCGCACTGAGCTTGATGCTTTGCCGGTAAACGAGAAAACCGGCCTTGCTTATGCCAGCACGGTCAAAACAAAAAACGATGCGGGCGATGAGGTAAGCGTGATGCATGCGTGCGGTCACGATGTTCATATCACCAGCATGCTGGGCACCGCCAAGATGCTTGCCGAGTTGAAGGACCAGTGGCACGGCACCTTAATCGTTCTCGGGCAACCGGCCGAAGAAACGGTCGATGGCGCGCGCGCGATGATGCGCGATGGTCTTTATCAAAAATTTCCCAAACCTGATTTCGTGGTGGCGCTACACGATAATTCGGAATTGGAAGCGGGCAGGGTCGGTTACACACCTGGCTATTCGCTGGCCAGCGGAGATTCCGTGGACATAAAAATTCGTGGCGTGGGAGGACATGGCGCGGCGCCGGAAAGTACAAAAGATCCTATTGTGGTGGCCGCGGAAATAATCCTGGCGTTGCAAACAATTGTGAGCAGGGAAAACTCTCCATTAGATCCAGCGGTAATAACCGTCGGCTCGATTCATGGTGGCAGCAAACACAACATCATCCCCGATGAAGTCAATCTGCAGTTAACCGTGCGCGCGTACCGTGAAGAAGTGAGAAAAAGAATGTTGGCGTCGATCGAAAGGATCACAAAAGGGATTGCCCTGGCCGCGGGCATCCCCGCCGATCGCGCTCCAATTGTAACCATCAGCACGACGCAGTTTACTGCCGCCACTTACAACGATCCGGCTTTGACCGAACGCCTGGCGGGAGTTTTCACCAAAGCGCTCGGGGCCGACAACGTAGTCAAGCTGCCACCGGTGATGATGAGCGAAGACTTTGGTTACTTTAGTCTGGACAAAACGATTCCGTCGGTTGATTTTTCTCTGGGCGCCGTGGATCCGGAAAAAGTAAAACAAAGCCGGGCAGCGGGAACGCAGCTACCGTCGCTGCATTCGGCGTTGTTTGCGCCGCTGCCGGAACCGACGCTGCGCACCGGTGTGAAGGCAATGACGTCGGCCGTTTTGGAGTTGATGGGGGCAAAGCGCTAAGTGCAAAGAGGAAGTGTTTGCGCCCTTAGCCCTGAGCTCTTAGCTCTTCGCCCTTAGCCGCCAATGGACATCGAATCAGTTCGCAGTTTTTGTCTCTCCCTACCGCACGTGGATGAAAAAGTGCAGTGGGGCAACGATCTGTTGTTTCGCGTTGGCGAAAAGATGTTTGCCGTGGTTTCGCTTGAGCCCGCCTCGGACCATTGTATGTCGTTCAAATGCACGCCCGAGAAATTTGCCGAACTGGTGGAACAAGAGAGCATTTTTCCTGCTCCTTACGTCGCCCGTTATCATTGGGTTGCGTTGCAGCGATTCGATGCCGTAGCGGCTGGCGAACTGAAAGAGTTGCTGCGCACTGCTTATGGACTTGTGTACGAGAAGTTGCCGGCAAAGATTAAGCGCCAGCTGGAAACCAAGCCCGCCACCGCAGCAAGCAAGAAGAAACGTCCGCGCCGCTAGACCTGGCGCCTTGTCCCCGATCGTCTCACCGTGTAGCTATTGAAACCTACTCAGGGTTTGTGCGTAGATAACAATCAGAAAGTCTTTAGGACGACCAATCAGCGGCGAGAGTAGTTCTCATGCCTTTTTTCGAAGCCATAAAACTCGCGGTCTCGGCGATACTTGCCCATAAGCTCCGTTCGTTTCTCACTTTGCTGGGTGTGATTTTTGGCGTGGCGACAGTCATCGTGGTGGTGTCGTTAATCGAAGGCTTTAACGCCTATGTCGATGAGAAGATTGCCAACATAGGCACGAATGCCTTTGCGGTCCAGAAGTATTCCATCGAAGATTTCTCAAGCGTGGCCGCGCTTAACGCTGCGCGCAGACGTAACAAAGACGTAACCCTCGACGACGCCGCGGCGTTGCTTGCGCGCGGAGGCTCGATCCGGGATGTTGGCGCGCAGGAAGACAGCGGGGGTGATGTAAAGTTTGGCGCGATAAATCTTTTTCGCGTCCGCATTACCGCGACCACGCCTAACATTGCCGACATCGAACGAATCGAAACGCGCGAAGGCCGCTACTTTAACAAGATTGATGAAGACGAACGACGCAGCGTCACTTTTGTGGGGGCCGACGTCGCCGACAAATTGTTTCCGACTGCGAACCCATTGGGACAAACTATTCGCATCGATGGCCGTTCGTTTGAAATTATCGGAGTAGCACAAGCCAAAGGCTCTGTTTTTGGGCAGCCGCAAGACATGTATGCCTCGATGCCACTGTCGACGTTTCTCGCGTTTTACGGCTCCCGTCGATCGATCGGCCTTAGCGTTACTTCGACCAGCCCGGAAACTTATGATGACGCCGTTGAAGAAGCGCGCGTGGTGATGCGAACCCGCCGCAAACTGGGCTCAAGCGAGAAAGACAACTTCGGAATTATTACACCCAGCGCGATTAATGAACTGCGCGACAAGATCTTTGGCACAATTCAAGTGGCGGCGATTGGCATCACTTCCATTTCCCTGGTCGTCGGCGGCATCGTCATCATGAACATCATGCTGGTGTCGGTGACCGAACGCACCAAGGAAATCGGAATTCGCAAGAGCATCGGTGCGCGGCGGACCGACATTCTCAAACAGTTTCTGGCGGAGTCGACGCTGCTGTCGCTGCTCGGCGGCGCGATTGGAATCTTAATCGCTTACTTGCTGGCAAAACTGGTGGCGGTACTCACTCCAGTGCCGACGGTGCTGCCGTTGTTCGCAGTGACGGTGGCACTCCTTGTTTCGGCGACCGTGGGATTGGTATCAGGTGTTTATCCCGCCTGGCGCGCGGCCAAGTTGGATCCGATTGAAGCCCTAAGGGCGGACTGAAAGCGGGAATCGAGAACGGGAAACCGGAAACCGGTGAACGGGAAACAGTGAACGGGAAACCAGTGGAACCCTCTTAAACGGAAGTGATCGTCTCGTGGTCGTTTTTTGGCGTTCACGGTTTACTGTTCCCGGTTCCCGGTTTACGAACGAATGAAGTTTTTCCAAAGCAACATTTTCGAAAACTTGCGCATGGGGTTGGACACCCTATGGCAGCACAAGCTTCGTTCGCTGTTGACCATACTCGGCGTGGTCATCGGCACGATGACTGTGATCGTGATTGCCGCGTTTGTTTCCGGAATCGATGCGCGCGTGTCGAAAGAGATCGAATCGTTCGGCACCAACTCAATCTACATCTACCGCTTCGATCCCGGTTTTAACTTTAATCCGACTCAGGAAGAACGCATGCGCAAGCCTTTGAGTTATGAAGATAACAAGGCCATCGCCAGCGAATGTCCGGCGATCATTTATTCGGCTGCGTTCATGTCGCCGGTAGATTTTTTTGGCGGCTCGTTTACTCAACGCGTCAACGTGCGTTATCGCGACATCGAAATGACGAACGCCGCAGTACAGGGCGCCTCGCCGTCATACTTCAAGATGGGCGTAACCAACATTGGCGAGGGTCGCTACTTCACCGACGCTGAAGATGAACACCACGCGAACGTTCTGGTAATCGGCCGCGACGTTGCTAACACGCTTTTTCCGTACAGCGACGCGCTCGACAAAGATGTCACCATCAACGGCCGCAGCTATCGAGTGGTCGGCGTGCTGACTGAGCGCGATGTGTTTTTGGTCGGCGCCGAAGATCCCAATAACGAAAACAAAGCGGTGTATATGCCCTACCTGACGCTCAGGAAAAGTTATCCGGAGGTGAAGGACAATTTTGTGATGGCCCAGGCGCGGCCGGGACAGATGCAACAGGCAGTCGAGGAAGTGCGCGAGCTGTTGCGGCGCCGGCGCAAGGTGGCTTATGGCGCGCCGGACAATTTTGGAGTGTCCACTTCTGAACAAATTCTTTCGCAGTTTGGCGCGATCACTGGCGGGGTGTTCGCTTTGATGGTGGCGATCTCGAGCGTGGGTCTTTTGATTGGCGGCATTGGCGTGATGAACATCATGCTGGTTTCGGTAACTGAACGAACGCGCGAGATTGGTGTGCGCAAAGCAATTGGCGCGCGCCGCCGCGACATCATCATTCAGTTCTTGATCGAAGCCGCTACGCTGACGGGGTTGGGCGGTCTGTTGGGGATTATCGCCGGCTGCATAATCGCACTGCTGATTCAAATGATCATGCCGACTTACATTCCACTTTGGGCGCCGATTGTCGGCTTTGTTGTTTCGGTGGGTTTGGGACTGACGTTTGGTTTGTGGCCGGCGTGGAAAGCGGCCCGCTTGAATCCTATCGAAGCGCTGCGTTATGAGTAACCGCCCCGACGCCAGGAACGCCCGGGAACTGGATCGCAGATTTCGCAGATAAATTAGCTAATGCACACAAACTGGTGGGAGAGCTTTTTCCACGGAGTAGCGCTGGACTTTCGGCGCGCTTTGCCATTGAAAGCGGACGCACTCTGGTAGACAAAGATTCGACTTTGACCGACATGCGTCCCGTACTCTAAATGACAAATGAGAGACGTCAAATGATGAATGATAAATATTCTTTTTCTTAAGGTACCCGCTATTCGTACCTTAACGCATCAATAGGATCCAGCGCCGCAGCCTTGCGCGCCGGATAGTAACCAAAAGAGATTCCACGGCGGCCGAGAATATTACCGAACCGCTCATGTTGCGCACGGAGAAATCATCCGCGTCTTGCGGCCCTAATTTGTGACGCTGTCGCAGCAACTGACCAATTTGCACCTGCGCAGTGTAGGTTGCATTGGCAGATATGGCCGAATCAAGCATTCTGTTGGTTGCTTCGGTGGCGTTTGCGCGCAAGGAATCGGAACCGCGTTTTGATGCGATTCGGACGCAAGCCGACGAGCGTTTGCAAAAGGTGCTGACGCCGGAGCAGTGGAAGCAGTTTCAGCAGGAGCGGGATGCGATGCGTGGCCGTGAACGGCGCGGCCGGCCGGATAATCGCTAATGGTTCAGAACCGCCAGCTATCGTTCCCGGTTCTGCATTGAGCTAGTGGCTGTTCGATTGCTGGGATCGGCTTGCGCTGCACGATCATTGTTAACTCGTTGGCCCAGCAACCAGGACTTGAGAATGCCCGGGTTTGCTTTGTCAGTCGCAAAATATTCCTCAACCAAATTCTTATATAGCCGGCGGCGCTCCACTTTTTTCAACGTCATGCCGAACGGCATCTGCCCGCCTTCAACGAAGGAACTCAGTATCAACGGATCCATGGGCCAGTTGAGCGAGCCCAGCCGCTGCGGGTTGTGGCATGACTGACAGGTCATCGCGCGCGAAACATTAGTCGCCGCGAAAGTCCTGCCGAAACGATGATCGCGATCTTCCAAAGCGGCCATGCTCAGCCCCGGCCCTAGTTTCGTCTGGTCCAAATAACCTCCAAAACGCGGCGAGCCATAACTGCGAA
>JANMKA010000062.1:0-15650 GCA_031371765.1 Blastocatellia bacterium | reverse complement strand
GCGCCCGTTCAAAAAACACACGCAGGTTCAACTCGCCCGCGGACATCACCATGTTTCTCAGCCGCTCAAGCATCTCGGTCATGGAAATTTCTTCGCGCTCAATTTCCAGCAGAACTTCTTCTTTGTGTCGCGCCAGAATTTCCTGAAAAACTTTTAGTAAATCGAAAAGACCCACAGAAACTTCAGGGTTGTTCTTATCAGTTTCGATTTCCGCGCGCTTGAACACCGCGCGCTCGACGGTGGCGCGCGACCAAAGCATCTGTGCCGCAGCTTTGTACTTCTGGTACTCGAGCAGTTGATCCACGAGATCCTTGCGCGGATCTTCTTCCTCTTCCGGCGCCGCAAAAGGATCGCGCGGCAGGAGCATGCGCGTCTTCAGCTCAATTAACGTCGCCGCCATCACCAAAAAATCGCCGGCCACCGCAATATCGAGTTCCTGCATCACCTGCAAATAGCGCAAGTACTCATCCGCAATGCGCGCTACCGGAATGTCATAGATGTTGACTTGTTCCTGACGGATTAAGTGCAGCAAGAGATCGAGTGGGCCATCAAAGTCGCCCATTACGATCTTAAGATCGTCAGTCGTGTCATCGGCGACGATCTCGGGAGACGATCCGGTCACGCTTATTGGTCCGCCGGTTTCTTCCGGCGCCGGTTGGGCGGCTGTCTCTTCTGGAGTTTCGTCCATTAGTTTCTTACCAATAGCTCTTTCGCGCCGGCAATTCCCACCCGCGCCATCACACTTTCCAAAGTCGGTCGAGCAATACCGCGCGCTTTTTGTTTGCCCTGGTCCAGGATCGCACCTAGTTCACCGTCGCTGATCGATTCAACTTTCTCACGCAGCGGACGCAGGAATTCGATTGTGATCTCCGCCAGCTCCTGCTTTAACTGACCATAACCTTTGCCTGAAAAACGCGCTTCAATTTCATCCGGAGCCTGACCCGTCAGCAACTGAAAGATAGTCAAGAGATTAGTAATCGCCGGACGAGCCGCATCGAAACGAATCTCAGTACCTGAATCAGTCACCGCGCGTTTGAATTTTCGTTGAATGCTGTCCGCATCTTCCAGCAGCATAACGCACCCAGCCGGATCATCGTCTGATTTTGACATCTTCCTGGTGGGATCCGACAGCGACATTATGCGCGCGCCCACCTTGGGAATATAAGGTTCCGGCACGCGAAACGTATCGCCGTAATCGCGATTAAAGCGAATAGCCAGGTCCCGCGTTAACTCGAGGTGCTGCTTTTGATCTTCGCCGACGGGGACCAGGTCAGTTTGATAGAGCAGAATGTCCGCCGCCATCAGAACTGGATAGTCAAACACTCCGACGCCGACGTTCTCAGTCTGTTTGCGCACCTTATCTTTGTACTGCGTCATGCGCTCGAGCTCAGACATGCGCGCGCTGCAGTTAAGTATCCAGGTCAACTGGGCATGCTCTGCTACATCTGACTGAACGAAAATCGTCGAGATGCTCGGATCGATACCCAGCGCGATGTAGATGCGCGCCAGCTCGCGGGTTTTCTCGGCTAGCAGTTTCGGATCTTGCCGGTTAGTAATCGCGTGCAGGTTGACGATGCAGAAAAAACTTTCGTACTCATGTTGCAACGCCACCCAGTTGAGCAGAGCGCCGAGATAATTTCCTAAATGAATATTGCCGGTCGGCTGCACGCCGCTAAAAATTCTTTTCATGCTCTAGCCTAACCAATACCTATTACAAACGGGTATGAAACCAACGGCATGACAATCCGGAATAGAAAGCCAAAGACTCCAGTAAACATCAAGACCATTAAGAGCATGAAACCGAATCGTTCCATGGTCTCAATTGCAGGCTCGAAACTAGGGGGTAGGATGCTGGCAAGAATTTTGCTCCCATCCAAAGGTGGAACCGGGATCAAGTTAAAAATCGCCAGCGCTACATTCAGGGAAAAGAAGCCGCTCAGCAGTTTCGCGCCGCCTTCCGCGATTATCGATGGGCTGGTCGCCTCTGCCGCCAGACCGTAAAAAGGGTGAAGGTAGAGATCAACGATATTGAACTCAAAGAGAATGCGCATGATTACGCCTGCGATTATCGCGATGATTGCATTGCTGATCACGCCAGCAGCAGAAACCCAAAAGTTTGCGACCCGCTTGTTCCTCCATTTCAGCGGATTAACGGGCGTAGGCTTGGCCCAACCTATGATTGGGATATGGGTGAAAAAAGCTATTGCCGGAAATAATAATGTCCCTATCGGGTCGATGTGGGCGACAGGGTTAAGGGTAATTCGTCCCTGCAGCCGCGCTAAGTCATCTCCGAATCTATTCGACATCCAGGCATGGGCCGACTCGTGCACTGATAACGAGAAAATCAATGCAACCATGAAGAGGATGAACTGGCCAATGGTGTTGCTATCTATGTTGCCCATCTAGCAGGTAAGTAATGGAGAAACAAACAAGGGGTTCACACTAGCATGGCCCTTAGATCGTGTCAAAAACTGAGGTTTATGGGCAATCGGGACACCCAGCCGCAACCGCGTAGTGGTACCGATCTCATGGTGCTATGAACCAGAGCCGAGCGCCACGCTATAGACCGCATCGGTCGAAGCTACGACCAAATCACCGGTCGCACTAAACGCCAGCCCAACCAGATTCATGCCTGCCAAGAACAGTTCCGCGTGCTTGCCATCGGGCGTGATTCTGACAATCCCGCGCCGGCCACGCAGCGAAGCCGCAACTAAAAGACTCCCCTCGGGATCAAATGCCAGCCCTTGCGGCCGTCCCAAGCCTTTATAGAACGTGCTGACTGAGCCATCAGGCGCAACGCGCGTCACTGAATCAAAACTCGCTACCGTTGGGCCAGTCACATACAACGCATCGTCTGGTCCAACCGCCAGATGGTAAGCAGAAACAGATGGCTCAAGCTGAACCCACTGCGTCTCCTCGCCAATGCCGTTGACCTTGTAAATCGTTCCGGTGCGATCACCAACATACATCGTGTCGTCGTTGTCGAACGCGATCCCCGTCGCCACGCCAAGACCGTGCGCAAACGGGACCGCCTCCTTGAATGGCGTGATGCGATAGATACTGCCGTCCATGCGACTACTGACGAACATTTGACCGCGACTGTCGAAAGCGATTCCAGTGGGATTGGTTATGTCACCTGAAAACTCGGTAACCTCTCCGTTCTCATCGATCCGAAACAATGTGACCGGAAGCTGTTCACCGCGCGAGCCGGAGCGAGTTACAAACAAAGCCCCGTCGTCAGTGTCAAAGGCCGGACTGGTTACTGGATGGAGATCCTCAGCAAGTCTGCGGCCCACGATTATGATCGCGTCGGCGCTTCTGACTCCGTGGCTTTCCAGCGTAATGGCCACTTCGCCGGTCTGCTTCATTTCAGGAACGATCGCCAGGGCGCGCCGCGCTGATAACGCCACCAGGGGAGCCCGCTCTTTTCCAAACCAAACGGCGCACAGCGTCGGGTCGCTGGTGTCGAAGTCAGCGCAATCAATCGCCACCTCGCCACCGGGGATCGCGATGTCTGGGTCGACCTTAAGAATTTCTGGCGCTTTGTTCATTTATCTGAAGTGGCCAAACCAAAGTTTATGCCACTCTGATCGAGGTATCAGCCTGACCGTATAGCAAACTGTTAGTTTGCTGGCGGTTCGTTGCCACTAAACCTGATGGGCCCGCGCACCGACGCAAACTACAGTTTGCTTTAACTGAACTTTCATCATACGACGGGCTCTGAACACTGTCTAATGGTCAATCTTTTCTGTTTCTCCGAGCTGCAGAGCTTTGCCTTGCTGTAGTCTGCGATGTGTTATAATCCGGCCTCGCACGTTGACTTCTGTGACGCTCGACCGAGGTTTCAAGCGTCATGAGCGTGCTCGCAAACTGAATCGTAATGCTCAAGCGAATAAGCGAAGCGACATCGCAGAGCAACATTAAGAATAGTTCCCAGGCGTCGGAAACCCACTGCTCGCTGCACTCCCGCTGTAACTTCAGCTCGATCCAAAACCTAAACAGACGACCGGGCGAACCTATCAGGCTCAAGCCTCGGTTTAGCGTGTGCGCAACACCGGAAGGAAGGACTCATTAAGGACGTACTGGGAAACACTGCGGGCCTGAAGCCAAACCAGTTGCGCCGCATTGAGAAGCTGTACACGCGGCGACTGCCGGCAGAGGAAATTGTCACGCCGGAGTTTGCGCGGCAATTGGCGGAACTGTCGCATGAAACCCGCAGGCAGATTGGTGCGCTGATAGATCGGGCCGGGCGCGTGGAATACGTCATGGTTGGCGACAATCGCAGCATTGAGCTCCCGGATTTCAAGCGCATCCGCGTCGCCGTCGATCGTTTTCGTGGCCTGCGTTGTGTTCACACACATCTGCGCGGCGAAGGCTTGACGCAGGACGATCTAACTGACCTCGCGTTGCTGCGCCTCGATTTGATGGTTGCGATCGATGTGAATGAGAACACCGGCCTACCGGGACTAGTCAACGCTGCTCATTTGCTGCCGCTGACTGCCGATGTTTCGCACCGCACAGCCGGCGAGTCTTACGCCTTTTTGCCAAAAGCGATTGCTTCGCAACTGGATGTCGACTTTCTCGCGCTGATCGAGTCGCTGGAAGAAGAAATGGCGCGCAATCGGAATGCGACGCGACAGGCGCGAGTCAAGGATCGCACCATTCTCGTCGGCGTAACGACTGGTGCATTGAGCGACGCGGAAGAATCGATGGCTGAACTAAACGAGCTGGCAACTTCTGCCGGCATCGTGGTTCAGGACCAGGTCATTCAACGACGTCAAGCGATTGATCCGCGCACGGTGCTGGGCCGCGGAAAGCTTCAGGAGCTGCTCATCCGTTCGCTACAGCTTGGCGCGGACATGTTGGTGTTTGATCGTGAACTAACTCCGGCGCAAGTCAGATCACTGTCGGAAGCCACTGACCTGAAGATTCTGGATCGCTCGCAACTAATCCTCGATATCTTTGCGCAACGGGCGCAATCGCACGAAGGTCGCATTCAGGTCGAGTTGGCTCAACTGAAATATCTGCTGCCGCGGTTGATAGCCGGTCAGGATTCCGCCTTTTCAAGGTTGGCCGGCGGCATTGGTGGCCGCGGTCCGGGTGAAACAAAACTCGAAACAGATCGCCGGCGAGTTCGCGACCGCATTAACCGCTTGGAAAAAGAGATCGAACTGCAAATGCGACGCCGTCACGAACGGAGAAAGGTTCGCACCCGAAACGAACTGCCGGTCGTTTCAATTGTCGGCTATACCAACGCCGGAAAATCAACTCTCCTGAACGCGCTGACCAATAGTGAAGTGCGCGCCGAGCAGCGGATGTTTGCGACGCTCGACCCGACTTCCCGCCGGCTGAGACTGCCGCGAGAACAGGAAATCATTGTTAACGACACAGTCGGTTTCATTCGCGATCTGCCGCCAGGTCTTCTTTCTGCGTTTCGTTCCACGTTGGAAGAAATTGTAGACAGTCGCCTGTTGATTCATCTGGTTGATGCCGCAAATTCGCGCTGGTCGCAACAAGTGCAGTCGGTCGCAAGAATCTTGCAGGAACTTAAACTGACTGAGATTCCTTCGCTGCTGGTTCTGAACAAGGCTGATTTGGTAAAGGCGGATACGCTTGCAGCAATAGCGCGGCAACTCGCAGCGGATAGCGCGCGACCCGTTATTTCATTGGCCGCCAACGATCCGCGAACGCTGCGGCCGCTGCTTGAGAAAATTGGTGAGATGCTTTCGCGCGATATTGGTTTAGCGCCGCGCGGGGAAGAGCTTGAGGCGGAGCGCCTTTCCCGTATCGCCTAAATAATCCATGGCCCGACGCCCACGATTTACAACTCGCTTCAGTCGCGTGCGCGACCTCGCCGTCGCTTACGTGATGCGGCCGCTGGCAGTGTTCCAACCCCGCACGCGTTTCCTCATTGGCTTTGCGGCGCTCGTGCTCATTACCACGCCACTCTTGCTTAACAGCTACTCGACCAGCGTCTCGGCGGATTATCACGAGGGTGACATCATTCGCGGCAGCATCGTGGCGCACGGCGACATTACGGCCGTTGACATTTCGGAAACTGAAAGGCGACGAAACGCAGCGCGGCAGGCGACGCGTCCCATCTTTAACTTTGATTCGACGCGCGGCGAGAGTACCAGCCGAAGCTTCGAGGCCGCCTGGGACGATCTGAAGTTG
Source organism: Blastocatellia bacterium (assembly GCA_031371765.1). Lineage (GTDB taxonomy): Bacteria > Acidobacteriota > Blastocatellia > Pyrinomonadales > Pyrinomonadaceae > PSRF01. Next base: position 9,476 of record JANMKA010000062.1, on the reverse strand, counting down.
CAACTTCAGCAGAAGCCACACCATACCGAACTGACCTGGAGCGGAGAAGGAGGTCCTGCGGTCGCCCGCGCCCTCAGCACATTCAATCTCAGTGATGACGATCTGCAGACTCTGACTTCATTAATCCGGGAAGTCGGTGACAAATACATCTACGACGACGCCGAGGCGGACAGACTTAACCAGGAAATGGTCCTGGTTGACGTACGCAATCCTTCCGCACAGATGGTAATGCCCGCGCCGCGCACGCGCATGCTCTCGCTGGGCGCTGGGCGGCAGGAACTCGAACTCAGAATTTTTGGCACGCAGGGTTGGACTCAGGAACAGAAATCAGCACTCGTGTCTGCAATCGTGCCGCTGCTGCGCCCCAACGTGGTGCTGGACCAAACGGCAACCGCTACGGCGCGCGAAACCGAAGCCAACAAAATTCCCCCAGTCACAATTTCACTCAAGCGAAACCAGGTGATCGCGCGCGAGGGCGACACGGTCACATCGGGAACACTCTCGCAGCTCTCGGCGCTCAAGACTACCGGCCACGCCGGCCGTCCCTGGCATAACCTGATCGGGCTATTAATGATCGTGCTGGCGGTTTATTGGGCCGTCTGGAAATTTACCGAGCACCGCAGCACGGCGTCCGCTCTTTCGCTTTCCAAGTGGCGAGCATTTGCGCTGGTGGGCTCGGCAATCGTAGTGCAAACGGGACTGATGCGAATTGGTTTCACTTTCGGAGATGCGATTGCGAGCAGGATGACAACCGCTCCTTTCAACGATCCTATGACTTGGAACTTCGCAGTTCCCTTCGCGGCTGCAGCGTTGTTGGTCGTGATGTTGGTTGATACGCAGCTCGCGTTTCTCACGGGGATTGTAACGGCGTTGTTTGCCGGCTTGCTCGCGCCAACCGGCATTCAACAGGCGGTGTATGCGTTGATTTCCTGCGCCGGCGCAATCTATGGAATTGGGCGCTATCGCGAACGCCAATCGGTGACGTTGGCTGGCTTATTTGTCGGCGGCGTTAATGCTTTCATGGCGCTCGCACTTATCGCTTACGCCGAACAACCGCTAACTGTGAATTCGTTTCTGCTGGCAATCGGTTGCGGTTTTGCCGGCGGACTGCTAACTGCAATTTTCGCGGCGGGTGGATTGCCGATTAACGAATCACTCTTTGGGATATTGACCGACGTAAAACTGCTCGAACTCTCAAACGCGGATCTGCCGGTGCTGGGCCAACTCGCGCTGCGGGCTCCGGGCACTAATCAACACTCGCATGCCGTGGGCCAACTGGCGGAAGACGCGTGCCGGGCGGTCGGGGCTAATCCACTGCTGGCGCGTATCGGCGCGCTCTATCACGACATTGGTAAGGTGGCCGCGCCCGAATACTTTGTCGAGAATCAGCAGGGCGAAAACCCGCACGATCACATGAAGCCCACGCAGAGCGCCCGAATCATCACCAGTCATGTGACCTACGGCATTAAGCTCGCGAAAGAAATCAATCTGCCGGAGAAAATCGCTGACTTCATCCCACAACACCACGGCACCCGAACCCTGCACTTCTTCCTGCGAAAAGCGGAAGGCCTGGCCAAACCGGGTGAAGTGATCGATGAAAAAGATTTTCGTTATCCTGGTCCAAAGCCGCAGTTTAAGGAAGCGGCCATCATGATGCTGGCGGATTCGTGCGAAGCAGCGGCGCGTTCGCTAGCGAGGCCGGACCCGGAGAACATACGCTCAATTGTGGTTAAGATCGTGGATGCCATCATCAGCGATGGTCAACTCGACGAATGCGATCTGACGCTGCAGGAGATTACCACCATTCGCGAAGCAATCATCGGCGCGCTCACCGCCATCTATCACGCGCGCATTGACTACCCCGGCTTCAATCCGCCCACAGCCACCGGTCCGTTGTCAGCGCTGCCCGCGGTGGATTTGGACAGCGAAGAACGCGGCATCAGCTACAACCGCGCCGCAGACATTCCCATTAATCAAGCTGGTGAAGTTGAAGACGAAGCGATTAGTCGCACCGTGGCCAAGCGGTAACCTCAAAAGAGCAATCGATTTTTATTTACCATTTCCCATTACAGAAAGAGTTGTTCTTGTCTGTACTGATGCAGTTTGCTTTGCAAGACTTTGCGCTCTTTGCGGTTAGATGGGTTTTTAACGCAAAGGGCGCTAAGGATTCGCAAAGAAGCGCAAAGTAAAGAGGCTGCATACCAAACTGCATCAGTACCTTCTTGTTGTCGGGTTCATTGTGCCTGCGTTACGGCACAGGGAATTAGTCCACATCAGAAATGACAAATGAGAAATGGGAAATGGAAAATCAGGTGTTGATTCAGTCAGAAGCAAGTCCGGAGTTTTTGATAGGTAGTCACGAGGTCTTCCGGCAGTACGCGCGCTTCAGCAACCGACGTCATGAAATTGGTATCGCCTGACCAGCGCGGCAAGATGTGGATGTGAATGTGATCCGCAATTCCCGCCCCCGCCGAACGACCGAGATTCATTCCCAAATTGAACCCATCCGGCCGGTACACCTCGCGCAAAGCAGTTTGCGATCGTTTGCTGAGATCCATCAACTCGTCCGTAGTCGGTTTTGCAGCCGCAGCCAGCTCACCGATGTGTTCGTAGGGAACTATTAACAGGTGGCCACTGATGTAAGGATAGCGATTCAGGACGACGAAGTTATACGAAGCGCGGTGCAGCACGAAATTCGCTTCATCATTGTCGGCCTCATCCCGTAGTTTACAAAAAACACAGACGGTTGCATCCGCGTCGCCGGCGGCAGCGATGTATTCGGAACGCCAGGGACTCCAGAGCCTGTCCAATTTTTGTCCTCGGAAAATTAAAGAATGGGCGGCTGCCGCGTTTCGTCGGCGGCATGAGTAGCGGAAGCTTCGGGAGCGCGGCGCGTACCGGCGTCGGGATCGTTAATCAGTTCTTTGAGTTCCTTGCCCGGCTTGAAATAAGGAACGCGTTTGGCGGGAATACTGACCGGGTCTCCAGTCTTGGGATTGCGGCCGCGGCGCGCGCCACGCTCACGCACGCGAAAGCTGCCAAAGCCGCGCAACTCGATTTTCTCACCTTGATTTAAGGTTTCAATAATACTTTCAAAAACAATTTCGACGAGTCGTTCGGCGTCCTTCTTGGTAAGTTCGGCCGCTTCGGCGACATCCTCGACGAGTTCTGCTTTTGTCATGCATCACCTCAGCTGAGAAAAATTGCCAGGCTACAAACTAGAGAAAATTTACGGTAAGTCTTAACGAATGGCGAGGCGTGCTCGACGCCGTACACTATCAGAAACGATCAAGTCGGGCAAGAAATGGCGATAAGACGAAAGGCCGGTCGACGAAACCCCAACAGCACGCCTTTCCTAAACCACAATCAGGGATTCAAAGCCAGGTATCGCGGCTATTTTGCTTCTTCTTCCGGGGCCTCTGGTTCCGATTCGGCGTTCGCTTCCGGTTGCGGTTCGGCGATTGGTTCCGCTTGCGGCTCCGGCTCTGCGACCGGTTCTGGTTGGGCCTCAGGCTCGGCGCTGGGTTCCGGTTTTGACTCCGGCGCGGCTGCCGCTTCCGCTTCCGGCTCAGATTCGGCCTTCGGCTCCGGCCGGCTCAAACCAAAATCTCCGAGCTCTCCAAGCGACGCCATACCGCTGCGCGCCTCCGAGGAGTAGATCTTCGTATCGAGCACCGGCTCGTCCTTGCCCACTGCTCGGGCCGATAATCCAATCTTCTTGTTCTCCGAATCAATGCGTAGAATTTTGAACTCCATCTCCTGGCCCAGTTGGACCACGTCTTCCGGCTTCTCGACGCGATCTTCGGAAAGTTCGGAGATGTGGCACAGCCCTTCCAGGTTGTCGTCCAGTTCGACAAACGCGCCAAAGTTTGCGAAGCGCGCCACTTTGCCCTTCACGACATCGCCAGGCTTATGCTCGCTGACAAATCTATCCCAGGCGTTGGGCTCAAGGTCCTTTATGGAAAGCGACAGGCGCCGGTTTTCAGCATCGATACTGGTGATAACCGCATCGATCTCCTGCCCTTTCTTTAAAACTTCGCTCGGGTGCTTGATGCGACGCGACCAGGAGATGTCGGAAACATGGACCAGGCCGTCAACGCCATCTTCAATCTCAATGAAGGCGCCAAAGTCTGTCAGGTTGCGGACGCGTCCATGGACGCGTGTGCCAACCTGATAGCGCTCGTGCAACGTCTGCCAGGGATTATCCTGAATTTGCTTCATGCCCAGGCTAATCCGGCGCGCCTTTGGATCCACACTTAGCACTTCGACCTCAACCGAGTCGCCGGGATTGACCAGCTTGCTGGGATGCTTGACGCGTTTGGACCAGCTCATTTCGGAAACGTGAACCAAACCTTCGACACCGTTTTCCAATTCTACAAAAGCACCGTAGTCAGCCACGCTGGCGACCTTGCCGGGTACTCGACTACCAACCGGAAAGCGCTCGTCGACACTCGACCAGGGGTCGGGCAACAATTGTTTGTAACCAAGTGAGACGCGTTCGCGATCGCGATCAAACTTGAGCACTTTGACCTGCACGGTGTCGCCAACCTTGAACAGCTCGTTTGGATTTTGCAGCCGGCCCCATGACATGTCGGTCACGTGCAGCAGGCCATCGACGCCGCCGAGATCGACGAACGCGCCGTAGTCAGTCAGATTCTTTATCTGACCTTCGACCACCACGTCTTCTTCGATATGGCCCAGCGTTTCGCCCTTCCGACCGGCGTTCTCCTCTTCGAGCACTGCCTTGCGCGACAGGACCACGTTGGAACGCTTGCGATTGAGTTTGATGACCTTGGCTTCGATTTCCTGATTGCGTAGCGCGTCGAGATTGCGCACGGGCCGCACATCTACTTGCGAGCCGGGAAGAAACGCGGCGATGCCATCGATGTCAACGCGCAGGCCGCCTTTGATACGTTCAATCACGCGTCCCTTAACGCTGGTGCCGTCGCGGTAGGACTTCTCGAGATCGTCCCAGGCCCTCATGCGCACGGCGTCGGCGCGAGACAGAATCGGCAGACCGTCCGCGGTCTCCATGCTTTTAACCAACACGTCGACTTCGTCGCCCGGCTTAACTAAAAGCACGCCGTTCTCGGTGAACTCGGCCGGGTTAACTATGCCTTCCGACTTGTAGCCAAAGTCGATGACTACGCCGCGCTCGCTAATGCCGACAACCGTGCCGCGCACAACTTCGCCTTCCTGCAAAGTCGCTTGCTCCTGCTCAAACTGATCGAGCAGTTGGCCAAAGTCAACATCGCCGAAGGGACGTGGCTCTTCATCGTCATCGCCTTTTACGGCGACGGCGGGACTGCTTTCTTTTGCCGGTTGAGTTTCTGACGGAGACGTCGAGATTTGTTGATCGTCAGAAGATGGGTTGTTGTCGGTTTCTTGATTGTTTAGATGCGATTCTTCACTAGCCATGCAAACTCCTGTAACAGTCCCGGATAAAATTCACCGCTGAGTTCCGTTCCGCGCATCTTCTCTCACGATGTCGGAAGAAGAGTCCCCAAGCGGCGGTCGCTGGGTTGCCTTGGCGATGAGGTCGGGGTTGAAGCTTGCGAGGAATGCGAGCCGTTTAGATTTGGAAAAGGAGGTTTTATGTGTTTCGATTTCCGCGCGCCCGTAGTCACCCGCTTGGTCCGACACTCACCAGTCGCTTACCGGGTAGGTTCGCAATGTACACGCCAGAATAAGGGCATGTCAAGGTGCTGACATAGCCAGTCAAATTCGGAAGACAAAAAAAACCCAGCGCGAAAAAACTTTGTGACTGTTTGGAAACTATTGGCTCGCAGCGGTCACGCTGCCCGAACCTCGCGGAACTACATAGACTCCAGCGGAATGAGATCCAACAAACAACGTGTTTTGATCCTGCGAATCAAAAGCCAGGGCCCAGATTCTTTGGCTGGGCAGTCGATGTTCCCTGGGATCGATACGCGACCAGCTTGAACCTGCGTTAAGCGAGCGATACACGCCGCCGCCGATCTCGCCAGTCTGATAAGCGTTACCAGCGAATACTTCGTCAGGGTTACGCGGGTTGATCAGAATGCTGGTGAAATCACCAAACGGCAGGTTGCCGCCGCGACGACTCCAGGTGGCGCCGCCATCTTTGGTCATGTAGAAAGCCTGCTTGGTGCCGACATATGCATAGTTGGGCCGGCTCGGGTCGCGTGCAATAACATTCACCGGAGCCTCGCTCGGGACACCGGACAAACGCTGCCAGGTTTTTCCCATATCTCGAGAGACGAGTACCCCTGAGGCAGCTGTGCCTACCCAAATATTTTCCGGGTTTTGCGCGTCGGTTGAAACACATGTCGTCCGAGCATCAAGGCCCGAACCGTATGAAAGTTTTTGCCAGCCTTTAGTCGGATCAAGCGAGCGAAACAATCCCAAGTTAGTAGCAGCCAGATATAAGGGTTGCTGAGTGCCGGGATCAATGGTCTGCGCCAGCGCGTTCACCGCATCGGACAACACCATGGTCGGCGCTTCGTCGCCGCTCGCCGCGGTCACATGGAGCGCAGCAAGGGTAACTCCATCAAACTTGCCGCTTGCTGGAAGATGGTTGTCACTCTGAAACTTCCTAAGCGCTTTTGTGGTTAGCGTGCCGGTACGCCCGTCGGGCGTGCCGACGTTATAGCCCGCGGCGTTCAATGCCTGTTGCGCGCGACGAATGGTGTCGCTTGCTCTCGGTGCCGCAGGCCGTGCGGCGGGCGCTGCTTTTTTACCCGGGCGGGCTTTGGTTTTCGTGGCGGGGCCAGACGTCCAAACCGGTGCCCACGACGCCCCGCGGTCAAGTGATCGATAGACACCCAGATTGGTGCCGAGATAAATAGTGTTGACGTTACGAACGTCCTGCATGATCGAATAAGTGATCAGGCGCGGCGGCATATTGCGCATCGATGGGCGCCAGGTTTCGCCATTGTCGGTGCTGGTAAAGAGAAAACCCCCGCCAGTCGTTGTATTGATCGTCGCCGCGTAAATTCGATTGGACATTTCCCGATCGCCGACGATCACATTCACAAATCTGCCGCTGTAGCCGGCATTGGTGGGCGCGAAGTTTTTTCCACCATCGTAGGAAACCATCACGCCATAGTTGTTAGTACCGATATAGATCGTCTGTGGCCTGGACGGATGAACCGCGATCGAGTTGATTTCGAGTTGGCGCGAAGTGGTGACCATCCACGAATCGGCGTCGCCGCCGCGCTCGGAACGCCAAAAGCCTTCAGTGGTTCCGGCGAAGACTAAACCGGCAATCGAAGGATGTTGCAGGATTGCCCGCGTGCGTCGCGACTGCGACGGAATCCCCTGAACCTTTTTCCAACTGTCCCCAGCAGTTCGCGTCTCGTAAATACCACTGCAAGCCGACGCGATAATGTGATTCGGGTCGCGCGGATCGATATCTATCGCGAAGATGTCCGAGTCGTCGATGATTCCGTTCTTGATCGTTTTCCAGGATTGGCCGCCATCGGTGGATTTGTAAGGCAAGTACCACGTGCCCGCGTAAATCGTATTCGCTGTCCGGGGATCGATTGCAAGAGATTCGACGTGCACCAATCCCGCAGTTGAAGACGTTGGCAGTTGAGTCCAACTGTCGCCCGCATTGTCCGAGCGGAAGATGCCGTTGAACGTGCCGGCTATCAAAACATTAGGATTAGCTTCAGCCTGGGTCAGCGAGTGCAGCGCTTCGTTCTTTAGCTCCGGACTCTCGCGCCAATGATGACCACCATCGGTTGACTTAAAAAAGCCGCCCGATTCCTTGTGACGGTGCGCGGCGACGTAAAGCACTCGCGAATCGCGGGGGTCGACCAGAATGTGGTCCACGAAAAGGCGGGGCCGATTGAAATTGTAAAGAAACTGCCAGGTCTTACCCGCATCCGCTGACGTGTACAGCTGCCCGTCAAGGGTCCCGAAATAAAATCGGTCGGGATTATTCGGATCAACCACCAGGCTGCGAACATCGCCTCCCGGGGGGCCGTTAGAACGCCAATCGTCAGAGTATTTGCTCGGACTATCGGCTGCTACTTCAGCAGGCGATTCGAGCGCCTCGAGGGCCGAGCCTTGCGCGGCAAAGCGCATCGGTAAGGCTGACAACACAATCAGAAGGAGAATCAGTTTTGGCAATCTATTCGTCATATCGATATTACAGCTCCGCAAAGATTAATTAAGCTGGGAGAGCGCAGCTCAGTCTTAAGTTTAATATTACTTCCCGCCGTTGAATGCCGCAAATCTCCGCAAAGTCAGTCCTCTGCAAAAAGAGTGCAACTGCTGTCGCTGGAAAAGCAAAGTGGGCATTGATCTCAATGAGAAACAATGCCCACCTTGGATAGTTCGCATCATTAGCGATGCGAGATTGATCTAAACGTTACTCGTCGCCTCGACGTCCGCGGCGTCGCCGTGGCGCTGCCTGCTTCTTGCAGGCCGGGCACGGATCCACCGTCGCAGAGTTGGTTGGCGTCGGAGCAGCAGCGCCGCTGGGCACTATCCACAACTCAACCACCAATTCCTCGCGACAACCTCCATCCACGGTCACTATCCTGCCAGCATCGATACCGCGCGTGTTCACGAGATAGTCTTTCGCGCGATCCGCTCTGGCCTGTGCCTCACCCGCGCAAGCGCCAAAGGCAATGATAGAGCCCTGGGCACCTGGCTGGTTCTGCAACGCGATAGCATAGTTATCAAGGCGAGCCTTCTCATCGTTGAAGCGGATGTTTCCGTACTCGTCAAACTTAGTCGCGCCTGGCGTTGGTGCGGTGACCTGCACCGAGCATGACGCTGTTCGCGAGCAAGCTGGATCAAGGCCGCCAATCTCGACCGTGGCCGTCACTGTCTGGCCGCCAAGTCCCGTCGTATCCACCGTGATGGATGACGTGCCCTGACCGCTGGAGATAGTGCCGGCTGAGACCGACCAGTTATAGGTTATGCTCGCGCTCGTTACCACGTTCGTGTTGAACGTTGCCGGCGAGCCAGGCTGCAACGCTGACGTCGGACAGTCGATAGAGATTGTCGGACATGGCGGTCTGCAGTTGGTGCAGGCGGCGACAGTAACTGTTGCTGTGCCGGGCACAATATGAAGGTTACCATCGTTTACCTGAACCGTTGCCGTGTAAGTACCCGGAGCGAGTGTCGACAGGTCCCAGGCGACCGAAGCTCCCTCTCCAGAGAGCGTGCCACCACTTACCGTCCACACATAAAGCAGCGTGTCGTTATCAGCATCCGTGGCACCCGCATTTAATGTGACTGATCTACTGGCGCTGGCAGTGCAGCTGTCGGAACTGGTTCCTTCAGGACACGGCAGCGTGATCGATGCGCTCGACACCGAACTAGCTACAACGGGTGCTACGTTCGGCGGCGGCGGCAGTGTGCGAGCATTGCGATGACCAATCCAGAACTGACCGATAAAGCCATTCGGATCGTCCGAGAACTTGAATCCTACCGGCGCGCCATTGGCCGTCGCCGCTATCGTCGTGCCTGGCACGATGACG
>JANMKA010000008.1:0-3323 GCA_031371765.1 Blastocatellia bacterium | reverse complement strand
TTTGGGCGTAAGAGGCACGATCTTCTGATCGCCCCGCCACAGAACACGGTGGGCGGAATCGACCCGGTAAGGGCCGAATTCGAACTCAAGATTTGATCGCTCACTCATTTTGAAAGCTCGACGCGGCGCACCAGCTCCGTGAAGCGGCGGTCGGTGCGGAGAGATTCGTAGTCCGGATCGTAGTTGATCGGGGGAATTGCCGGATGCTTCTGGTCGGCTGCCTTATTGAGCCACATCAAGGTCTGATCCTTGTCGCCGAGGTGTACGTGCGCCTCCGCCAAGAAGAAGGGCAAGTCAGGATCTCCCTGTCTCAATGTACTTCTCCCCATTTCGGCGTTCGCCCAGCGCTTCTCTCAACTTGTAAATGTTGTGTGAAAGGTTAGCTTCTTCGACAAAGCTGTCCGGCCAGACACGCTTCATCAGTTCTTCCTTCGTCAGCACCCTCCCAGAGCTCTCAAGCAGCACCAGAAGCATCTCAAAAGCCTTCGGCGTCAGCGGCACGACGTCCTCACCGCGTAGCAGCAAGCGCTCCGACTGATCTACTCGGAACGGACCAAAGCCGTAAAAATGCCTTGAATTAGTGGTCATTTACGCTCTCATAACTCGACGAGAATTCGCTCAGAAACAAACGAAGAGTTGCAAAGGACTTTTTTAGTGCCGGGGAGTAGTGTGCCCACGTCGAGGCCAAGTGATGATGAAATCGAAAGAACTAACGCGGCCGAAATCTTATCCCAGAGGGCGTTTTTGGACAATGCGACCGCGGGAAAATATTTCCGGACAACCAACTCAATCCCGAGCGAGAGGCGGTGGCGAAAACGAAAAGAAGAATCGAAATCACCGTCGAGAAGCACCGGCTGGTAGTGCTGAGCCGCCGAAACCAATCAATGATTGCCTGGTGCGAAGCGTGTTGCGCGCAAGTCCAAATGGTGACGCCCGATGAAGCAGCACAACTCCGCAGAGTCAGCACCCGCACGATCTATAGATGGATCGAGAACGAGAGACTTCATTTTACGGAGACTGAGAAAGGCTTCTCGTTGATTTGCTTTCAATCTATTGAAAACAACGCGAGTGCGCCGCAAGAGTGCAGAGAAGAACCAGCAACGAGGACTTCCAGAGGTGTATTCAGGAAGAATTTGATTACGCGAATGTTGAAACGGCCTTAAGCGGCCCGGAGAGAACATGATGAAAAGCAGACGAATTCTATTAGTGATCTTTCTAATGTTGGTCGCGTCGGCGATCACGGCGAACGCGCAATCTACTGATCGCGCCAATCCGACGCCGCTCACTTCCGGCGAGATACAGGGCGCGGGCGGCGAGCAGAAGATCGTCAACTACTACACTTTCGAGGGCGGGCCGGGCCAGGTCTCCGCCATGCTGGAGGCGAAAACGAAGAAGGGCGCGAAGAGTGCGAGCGTCGGGATCGAGTTGTTCGACGCAAACGCCAAGAGCCTAACGAGCACTTTGCTGAACGACGGATTCGGCGGCGGCAAGGAAAAACTCGATCAGTTGCTCGGCAACGGTATCGGCCGCCTTACCTCCGGCCTGGGAACGCTCACCGGCGATACCAAACAGAAAACCTCGAGCGTCAAAGTCAAAGAGAAGCAGACCTTGACGCTGCGGGTGACAGTAGACCCAGGGATCGAGACCTACACTGTGAAGCTCGAAGGCGCCGTCGAGTTTGGCCAACTCACAACCTCGCCCGATGCCACGCCGGCGGTAGCAACAACTCCTGCCACTGAAACAACTCCCGCCACCGAGTCGACGGTCCCGAATACCGAGCAGCAGACTCCAGCGGTCGGACAATCGCTACCGACCGAGCCAGCGCCAGCCGCCGAACAGCCGCCGGTGGCGAACCCGAAAGCGGCAATCGTTAAGATCCCCGGCAAGAGTACTCAGTCAGGTCAGAAACCGGCGATTGTCAAAATTCCAGGCAGGAAGCCGCCCCAATGAGTTGACCAACTCCAGTTCTCCCAGAAGCCTAAAACTTAATTTCAAGGAGTATGACCGTGACCAAACAAGAGAAACCGAAAGCACGCAAGTTACTTAATAAGTCGCTAATCAGTTTGTTGATTCTTTTCGTATGCGCCCTGTCGGCCGCTGCACAAACACCCCCGTCTACGGATCGAGACAGCCCTACGCCGTTTGCCGCGAACGAAGTCAAAGGCGAAGGGACCAACGACAAGACCGAGTATTTCTACAGTTTCACTGCGGGACCGGGTGAGGTGACGCTGACCTTCGATGTGAAGGCGGACAAAGGAGCGAACCTGCACGGTTTCGATTACGAACTGTTCGACGCGAACTCGCGCCGGCTGGCAGGCGGGTTCCTTGATCCCGTGCGTGGAGAAAGCAAACGCAGGATTGAGAAGATCAATGTGCGTGGCCAGCAGCAACTGCTGCTCCGTCTGGTCGTCACCGAATACGTTGACACTTACCGCATCCGCGTCGACGGCGCAGTGAATGGTGCCGCACCCGTCGCGCCGGTCGCGACCCTGACCACCGCGCTGCCGGGCAACCGCCTATGCCTGCCCGCCTCGGGCACGCTCGTCCTCACGCTCGCAGACGGGTCGGAGGAGCAAGTCGATCTAAGCCAGGTGAAGTCGGCGGCGATTAAGCCATAAGGGAGTCGACGCTCCGAAGGGTACGACCTCTTTCTCTTAACCGCCGCCCGGAGCGAGAACGCAACAGACGCGAGGAGATGAACCAGTGAAAATGAAATCACTACTACTGAACGCACTGCTGATCACTACAATCTGGTCCATCGTCGGAACTTTCTCCCTGATTCCCGCGCACGCCCAGGACGGCCCGTTAAATAAGCCACCCAGCAGAGTGTTTATCTACGCTCGCGAGCAGAGCGGGGCCGTCATATACAGAATGTTCGACAAATCATCCTGGACGGAATGGGTCTCTCTGGGCGGGGTGATTCAGGGATCGCCAGACGCCTGCTCGCCGAATCCCGGTGAGATGATAATTTTCGCACGCGGGTCCGGCGGCGCGTCCAGCGGTCAGCTATTTTTCAAGCGCACAGGTCCGATTACTTCCACGGCGTGGGAGTCGTTTCGCACGGTGTTAGGTTCCGATCCCGGCGCGGTGTGTCGCGGTAACGGCCAGGTGGATGTGTTCGCGCGCGGGGCAGGCGACGGGGCCTTGTGGCAGGCGTGGTATGCGAACGGCGCTTGGGCTAATCGTTCGGCTGGCGCCATTGCGGGGAAAACACTCGGCGGCGTGCTCAACGGCGGCCCCGACGCATGTTCGTGGGGCGGGCAGCGTCTGGATGTCTTCGTGCGCGGCACCGATAACTACATCTGGCACAAGTATCGCGACGA
>JANMKA010000163.1:0-50351 GCA_031371765.1 Blastocatellia bacterium | reverse complement strand
CGGCAGGGATCCGTTTGAGTTTGTGACGTTGTCGGATGCGAATCTGCGACATCAAACGGAATATGAGCTGCGTAGCAAGCTGATTCAGCTTCGCCGGCTGTACATTCCGGCGTCAGTTTCGATTGAGAAGTTGTGCGATTTGATGAGCGATAGCCTGGCGAGCTTTGCGGCGTTGTTTCGCGCGGTGCTGATGTTGTATGGCGAAGAAGCGCCGGTGGCGAAACCTGATTGCGTGCGCGCGACGGCCCGGCGTTTTCAGCTTGTCCCGGAACCTTTTGAAAAGATTTTCGCTTTTCGCGCCAGTGATTATGTGCCCCCTACGGAAAAAGAAGCGAACGACATTTTCGGCTCTTACCTGGAACAAATCGATCGCGTCATCCAGGTAGTGGACGAATTCGATAACGTACGATCAGGAGATTGAAATGATTCAACGAAGACTTGGTTTACTCGCTTTGGTTGTTCTTGTCGCGGCCACCGCCAGCGGCTGCAGCTACAACACGCTGACAACTAAGCATGAAAATGTGAAGGGCAAGTGGGCCAACGTAGAGACACAACTACAGCGGCGCAGCGACTTGCTGAACAATTTGATCGAGACGGCTAAACTCGCGGGCGTTCAGGAGCAGGAAGTGTTTGGCAAGATTGCCGAAGCGCGATCCAAACTGTTGAATGCCACGCAGCAGGCGCCCCAGGGCGAAGGCGGCGATAAGACTCCGGAACAGAAGCAGGCCGTTATCGACGCGGCGAACAGTTTCGGCGGCACCATCGGCCGGCTGCTGGTGTTGCAGGAAAACTATCCGCAGTTAAAGTCCAACGAGAATTTTTTGAAGGCGCAAGACGAGGTGGTGGGCACTGAAAATCGCATTGCCACCGCGCGCAAGGACTACAACGAAGGGGTGCAGGACTACAACACCACTCGCGCGAAATTCCCGACTGTTATTTCCGCGAAGTTATTTGGCTTTAAAGAAGAACCGTACTTCAAAGCTGAAGAGGGGGCTACGCAAGTTCCGAAGATTGATTCGAACAGCCTGCGACCGAATCAAAGCCCGGCACCCACGAAATAATTTTCGCCCTGTAGTCTGGGCAAAAATATAGGCCGCCTGCCGGGGCGGCCTGCTCATTTGGTCAAGGTGACAGGCAGTTAGAATCCGCGCGTGCTGCACATCGCGCAATGGTCGCAAGGCTTGCCGCCCGGTTCGACGCTGCACGTTTTTTCTTTTTCGAAAAAATCTACTAGTTCCGCAACCGTTGCTTCTTCCACGCCGAATTTTTCCTGACTCGGATGTGAATAGGAACTGTTGATGCCGGCCAACCAGGGCGAGTGGGTGGTAGGCGCTGCTGGCGCAGTCGCTGGAAATGGTCGAACCGCAGCAGGTTCGCGTGAGGCTGTTGTTGTTATTTTCGCTTCCAGCTGGGAAATCTTACGTTGCAGTTCATTAAGCCCGGCGCGCACGGCAGCGAGTTCCGAACTCACTTCGCCGCTTTGTGGAGGACGAATTGACGGCGAGCTCTGGGCTGAGACGCGTCGCGCGATTCGTTCAGCAATTTCCCGAGTTTGATCTTGTTCGGTGGACATTTATTTTTACTACGCCAAATCAATGCGATCAACGACGCCGACAATGGCCGAATCAATCGCCGCTTGCGGCTTTCCGGTTGCGGCGGTCGAGGCGCCCCAACCTTCCTGCACTATCAAAACTGTATCGCCCACTCCCGAATCAACTGAGTCAAGCGCCAGTACCGTGTAGGCCGTCTCTTCGCCTTCCGGCGTTATTTGCTGGCAAAGCATTATCCGCGCATTGTCGTAGCGCTGGTTTTTTTGCGTAGCGACAACGTTGCCTACGACTCTAGCGAGAATCATCCATCACCTGTCTGGCCGACTTCGTATTTCCGTTAGTTACGTGCGCGTCCGAATCAACGATGCCGATGATTGTGCAGTCAGTCGGTGTGTCCTCTCGTTTGAAAGGAAAGCTGGCTTCCTTGCCGCGGCACCAAAACACCAACTCGCCAACGCCGGCACCGACCGCATCAACCGCTACCAGCGGTTTTCCATTCGGCTGCAAATCTTTATTCAAGGTTTGCACGATCAAAAGCTTGCGACCCTCAAGCGCTTCGTTCTTGACGGTTGCAACCACAGTGCCGATGACGCGTGCGAGCTGCATTGTTCGTAAACTGTCAACCGTAAACCGGGAACAGTAAACCGGAACCTGGAAACGACTCCAAAGGTACTAGAAGCCACGGAGCATTCAAGAAACTACCGGCCGATCCGTTTACTGTTCACGGTTCCCGGTTCACTCCGGCTGCGCTATGTCGACGGTATCAATCACGCCGACGATCGCCGCATCGACGGGCGTATCCTTCATGCCCTGCGCCAGTCGCGCGCTCGAGCCGGCAACCACCAACACGCGTTCATGAAAGCCGGCGCCGACAGTATCGACGGCAACCACATAGCCGGTTGTATCGCTACCATCGACGTTGATCGGACGCACGATCAGCAGTTTCTTGCCGAGTAATCGTTCGTCCTTCTGCGATGAAACTACTGTTCCGAGGATACGCGCGATGATCATGCTTAGCCGCGATTGCCGATGGGAAGCGCATCGTCAACACTGCCGTGCGGACGCGGAATAACATGCACGCTGACTAACTCGCCAACCCGGCGGGCGGCAGCCGCACCAGCGTCGGTCGCGGCTTTAACCGCCGCCACATCGCCGCGCACGATTGCGGTAACAAAGCCTGCACCGATTTTTTCATAGCCGATCAGCGTAACGTTCGCGGCCTTGACCATGGCGTCAGCTGCTTCAATCATCGCGACCAGGCCTTTAGTTTCAACCATACCGAGTGCTTCTTGCATTCAGTTGCTCCTTTAACTCGTGAATCGTCAATAGTTCGCTAGATTACCTTGTTTTGTTAATCTGAACCACCCTGCTGCTTGCGATCTGCATATTTTATTATGCCTCGATGGAATGAATTAGCGCTGGATCTCGCAACTTTCCTTTCACGATTTACGATTTTCACGCCTTACTGCCTTATCACCGGCTTTGCAGGACCGCCTGCGCCAGCAGTTCCAGCAACTCGTCCCGCGTCAACGTGATTTTTCCTGAGCCGTTTGCCGGCGCGGCGTTTTGATAAATAGCGGGCGCCGGCCGGTCACCAGTGGGACAAGTCAACTGTGTTTCGTGCAGGTAACCACAAGCCTGACAGCGCGCGCTTTCACCCAGGTAACCCGCCGCCTCACGCACGTTGATCAGTTTTTCAATCGCATCAGCCGGTAGATTTTTTGAGCCGCCGAGCATCCGCGCCAGAATCGCAATACGCGCCGTATGTTCCAGCGTTTCGAGCCGGTCGAATGCTTGCCAAAGATCCGAACCGTAAGCCACCGCGCCATGGTTGGCCATTAACAATGCATTGTGGTGTTTCACCAGCGGACGCATCGCTTCGGTCAGCTCGTCGGTTGATGGCGTGCCATAAGCCGCAAGCGGAACACAGCCGAGCGTCAGGATAACTTCAGACAAGATGGGTTGATCGATCGGCAAGCCGGCGACAGCAAACGCAGTCCCGTGCGGTGGGTGAGCGTGACAGACCGCCTTCACATCCGGACGTTCCTGGTAAATCAGCAAGTGCATCGCCAATTCGCTCGACGGCTTTCGTTGCGTCAACGCTTTCCCCGACGCATCGGTTACGGCCAGTGCGTCTTCCTTCATGCGGCCCTTGCACATCATGGTTGGCGTCGCTACGATGCGGCCATCGTCGAGGCGCACGCTGACATTGCCGTCGGACGAAACGACGTAGCTGCGCTCGTACAGCAGGTTCCCGATCTCGACTATTTCGCGTCGTGCGGTTTGCTCGTCCATTACTGACCTTGGTTCGCCTGAGGCACGAAGTTCAGAGTCCAGGCTTTAGCTTGCCGCTGCGCGCGCAAGAGCAACCTACAGGTTGGGCTCTGAACTACTTCAACTCCTGCTCGTTGATCTCGTCTAACTCCTCAAACTGCTGCTTGTGTCTGCGAGTTGTGGTGACTGTTGACTGCGGCCGCGCCAGGAAATAAGACAGCGACTCAAGCGAAGTCGTCAAATCCACTGTCTTCACTTTTACATCGAGCCGCGCGTTGAGCGGCGCCGGCGCAAAATTCAAGATCGCCTTGATGCCCGCCGACATGATCTGATTGAGAACCTTTTGCGCAACACGCGCGGGAACGGCAATCACCATCACATCGATGGACTCCTGTTTGACTACCAGCGGCATCCTTTTCGCGTTGTGAATGGTGATCTCGTCTTCACCGACGCGCTGGCCGATTTTCTTTTCATCGTCATCGAAGATTGCGACTACACTGAAGTTTGATTTCGAAAAGCCGCGGTAGTTCGCCAACGCGGTGCCTAACCGACCGGCGCCCACAATGCCAACGCGATGCGGTTTATCCAGCCCCAGAATATTGGTGATGTGTTCGCGCAGATCCGCAACGTAATAGCCAACGCCACGCACCCCAAACTCGCCAAAGTAGCCCAAATCCTTCCGGATTTGCGCCGAGTTTAGATTGAACTGTTCGGCCAGGGCCTGTGACGAGATCGTCTTTATACCGGCGCCAGCAAGCGTATTCAGACAGCGCAGGTAAACGCTTAACCGATTCGTGGTCAGTTCTGAAATTTTCTCTGATTTCATTTCGCGGGCCTGGAAGTAAGTATAGACCCAATGTGGAATAGTTTCGAGTTGCGAGTTTCTAGTTCGAGTTTGGAATTCCGCACTCGAAACTCGGAACTGGAAACTTGGAACTAACGGCAGCATCAACTACAATCGCGCCCGTTAACGTCAGCGCTCAGTCAAACCTGTTCAATGATCGCACATTTATCGGGCACGCTTCTCTCCAAACAGCCAAATTCGGTGATTCTGGATGTCGCTGGGGTTGGCTATGAGGTGAACATTCCCGTTTCGACGTTTTACGATCTTGAAGAAGCGGGTTCGAATGTTCAACTCCGCATTTACACGCACGTGCGCGAGGATGCGCTGCAGCTTTATGGTTTCAAGACCGCACGTGAACGTGAACTCTTCCTGCGCTTGATCTCGGTCAGCGGCATTGGGCCACGATTGGGCATCACCTTATTGTCGGGAATGAGCGCCGACGAAATGATCGCTTCGATTAGAACGAACAACCTGGCGCGGCTGACCTTGATTCCCGGCGTGGGAAGAAAAACAGCCGAGCGCCTGGTAATGGAGTTGCGCGATAAAGTAGCTTCATTGTCGTCGGCTGAACTTGAAGAAGAGTTGGGCGCCAAGAGCGAAACGGGTGCACCGGTTTTGACGGAAGATTCGATGCGCGCCGATGTGTTGTCCGCGTTGTTGAATCTCGGGTATCAACGAAACGCAGCGGAAAAAGCTGTGACCGCCGGGATTGATGAAGGCGGCGATATCTCTGTCGAGTTGATCCTGCGCCGCAGCTTGCGCAAGCTGGCGAAGGTGTAAAGCAAACTGTTAGTTTGCGTATGTAAGTAGCACAGACTTTAGTCTGTGTTCACGCTCGGAAGCACAGACTCAAGTCTAAGCCACTATCCAATGTCAACTGAACCTGCAAAAGTTCGCGACACACCACTTAGCGACGATGAGCGTCAGTTTGAGCTGACCGTCCGTCCAGCGAAACTCGCCGATTACATCGGCCAACGTCAGGTAAAAGAGAATCTGCGTGTTTACATGAAGGCAGCGCTCAATCGCAAAGAAGCGCTCGATCACGTACTCCTGACCGGCCCGCCCGGGTTGGGTAAGACAACACTCGCCAACATCATCGCGAACGAGATGGGCGCGGAACTGCGATCGACTGCCGGCCCGGCAATTGAAAAAGCCGGAGACATCGCGGCGCTCTTAACCAATCTTCAGGAGGGCGATGTTCTCTTCATTGATGAGATCCATCGCCTGTTGCCGGCTCTGGAGGAAAAGCTTTATCCGGCGATGGAGGACTATCAGCTTGATCTGTTGATTGGTCAGGGCGCGGGCGCGCGTTCAATCAAACTCGAGCTGCCAAAGTTCACCTTGGTTGGCGCCACGACGCGGGCCGGGTTACTCACTGCGCCATTACGAGGTCGTTTTGGCATTGTCTTTCACCTGGATTTTTATCCCCACGACGACCTGGAAATTATTTGTAAGCGATCGGCGCAGATTTTGGGAGTTGAGATTGATGACGATGGTGCGCGCGAGATTGCCCGTCGTTCGCGCGGCACTCCGCGCATCGTCAACCGCTTGCTACGTCGCGTTCGCGATTACGCGCAGGTTGATTACGACGGCAGGATTACTCAGGCGGTCGCCAATGACGCGCTCAATCGTATGGAAGTCGATACGTTTGGTCTCGATGAAATGGATCGCAAGCTGCTGTTTACGATCATCGAAAAATTTAATGGCGGTCCGGTTGGTCTCGGAACAATTTCTGCGTCCATCCATGAAGAAAAAGATTCAATTGAGGAAATCATTGAGCCTTATCTGATTCAAATCGGTTTTCTCGACCGCACGCCTCGCGGCCGCATGGCAACGCGGCTTGCTTACGACCACTTTGGTATCTCACCCGCCAACCCGTTCAAGCCCAGCCTGTTCGATTCTCAGTAAAGGATTTGTTAGGGTAGCTTAATCAATCGTTACACAACGCCTTTAGTTCAAATGCGAAAGTTAACTTCCTTTTCTCGTCATTCTTTTGGTGTCCGCAACGCCGGTCCCTGGCGCTCGATCATCAGTCATACGCTACATCAGTTTCACGAAAACGATCTGTACACTTCGGCGGCCGCGATGAGTTACTTCGGCCTCATGACTTTGTTTCCCGCGTTGTTATTAATGCTGGCAATAAGCAATCAAATACCCGCAGGCGCAGAAATGCTGCGACACGCGGCCGATGTGTATCCTGGCTCGAGCAACTTTTTACGCGACACAGTACGCTCATTATCGTCAGTGACCACGGGAATAATTATCACTTGCGTCATTGTGACATTGTGGGCGGGCTCGTGGGTTTTTGCCGTTCTCGAACGCGCCTTGAATCGAATTTGGGGAACGATCTCGCGGACCTTCTGGCATGGACGAGCGATAACTATCGGCATGATTGGGATTGTCGGTGTGCTGCTTTCCGTGTCAGTGCTGATCACCTCGTGGGGTGTGGCATTGCGCGATGTAGCCGGTAGGTTCTCGCCGCGCCAAGTTGCCAGGTATCCGATTCTGCTAGCAGTGGGAAGTGTTTTCTGGCAAGGCATCTTTGCGATTTTGAGCTTTCTTATCACAGTGCTTCTGTTCGTCGCCGTGTATCGCTTCCTGCCGCGCTCGGGGGTTACCCTGCGCGACACTTTGCCAGGTGCAATCGTCGCGGGACTACTGTGGGAAGTGGCGAAGTATGTGTTTGCCTGGAGCCTGGGCTACTTTCATTACGATCAGATTTATGGATCAGTCGGCGCTGTTGTGGCGGTTCTGACCTGGAGCTACGTATCCAGTTTGATTCTGTTGTTCGGCGCTCAACTGACCGCAGTGTTCCATCGAGAACATCCCCACTTCCCTTCCATCGTGTGAACGCTCCGCTTGCAACGATGCACCTTTCAGAATTTGACTACGAGCTTCCCGAAGAACTGATCGCGCAGGAACCGCTGGAACGCCGCGATGCCTCGCGCCTGCTGGTTGTTAGTCGCGCATCGAACAGCTGGACCGAATACAACTTTTCGTCCTTTCCGGGGCTGTTGCGCAAAGGAGACGTCGTCGTCATTAACAACACGCGCGTGTTTCCAGCGCGCTTGCTGGGACAGCGAGATCCCTCCGGCGGTCGAGTGGAAGTGTTGCTCCTTCGCGAAATTGAGCCGGGGATTTGGGAAGCACTGGTGCGGCCGGCGCAGCGATTGAATGAAGGAGCGCGGGTGCGCTTTGGCGATTCGAGCTTGCGGGCTGAAGTGGTTGCAACTTCAACCGGAGGCTCCCGTACGCTGAAGTTTAGCGGCGAAAAACCACTGGACACGTTGATTGACGAGGTCGGGCAGACACCGCTGCCGCCTTACATCAAGCGCGCCGGTGGGACTTCTGAAACTGACAAGGAGCGGTATCAAACCATGTTCGCCCGGGAGAGAGGAGCGATTGCCGCGCCGACTGCCGGACTTCATTTCACGCCTGCAATCATGAGTGCCCTGCGCGAACGCGGCGTGCGCATAGCTGAAATCACGCTTCATGTTGGCTATGGCACGTTTGAACCGGTGCGCGTCGACGAAATTGAAGCGCACGAGGTGGCGGCTGAATTTTTCAGCATTGGCGACGCGTCCGCAGAAACGATTAATGAAGCACGTGCCGTCGGTGGACGCATCGTTGCCATTGGGACAACTACTGCGCGCGCGCTGGAAACTGCGGCCCGAGCGGACGGAGTTATTCAGGCTGGAAACGGCGCGACCGAACTAACTATCAAACCTGGCTACAAGTTTCGCGCGGTGGATGCGCTACTAACAAACTTTCATCTGCCACGTTCGTCATTATTAATTTTGATTTCCGCTTTTGCCGGACGGGAGTTAGTGCTCAAGGCCTACCGTGATGCGGTAGAGGCGCGCTTTCGTTTCTACAGTTACGGCGACTGCATGTTTGTGATCTAGTGCTTATCAAAACGATGGTGTTAGACTAGATCCAAACCAGAAACCGCTTAATCGATTTCGCATGGCAGTATTAAAGAAAATTCGTTCTCGTTTGTGGGCGCCGCCACCTGGGGATTACGTCCCCGAACCGCAAATCACAACACCGGTCGCGGTAAGTGCGCGCTATGATATTCGTCCGCTAACGATTTCCAGCCTCGACGATTGCTGGCGGCTTGATCAGCGTTGTTTTGTGGATGGCGAAGCTTACAGCCGCGAAACTTTTGAATACCTTCTGACAGCACCCGAATCAGTTTCATATCGAGCCGCAACTTCCAGCGGCGCGATGGTTGGTTTCGTCATCGGCTTAATTGAGCCCGATCACACCGGACACATTACTACCGTAGGCGTTGCGCCTGAACACCGGCGCCGTCACCTCGGCCAGCGCTTAATGGCTGAAGTTGAGAAGGGATTTAAGAAGCGAAATGTGCGAATAGTGCGCCTGGAAGTGAGGTCGCTCAACATTCCCGCGCAGAAGCTGTACCAGCATTTAGGCTTTGCGATTACTCAACGATTGCCGAAATACTATTCAAACGGCGGCGACGGCCTGTTAATGATGAAATCCCTTGAATAACTCCGAGGCTTAGCCTTTACGCAGTTCAGTCAAAACCTGCTTAGCGACTGCCTTCAAAGTATCAAAGACTCCTGCCCCAGTTGACGCAACCGCTTCAACGACCGGCTCCTCTTTTCGCTTGAGTTCTGCCGTCAGATCCGCTGCCGGAATAACGTTCGGCAGGTCGCGCTTGTTGAGTTGCAGGACGTAGGGCAGCTTCATCAAGTCGTAACCCTGGGCCTTGAGATTCTCTTCAAGGTTGTACAGCGATTCAATGTTGGCGTCCATGCGCTCTTCCTGCGAGTCGGCTACGAACACTACTCCGTCGACGCCCTTGAGGATGAGCTTGCGCGACGCGTCATAAAACACCTGACCTGGCACGGTATAGAGGTGGAAGCGTGTTTTAAAGCCGCGCACAGTTCCCAGCTCAAGCGGCATAAAGTCGAAGAACAACGTGCGATCGGTCTCGGTCGCCAGACTGATGAGCTTACCGCGTGCTTGTGGCGCAGTAGCCTCAAAAATGTGTTGCAGGTTGGTCGTCTTGCCGCAAAGGCCCGGGCCGTAGTAAACGATCTTGCAGTTGATTTCTCGCGATGCGTAGTTGATAAAGGTCATAAGGCACTTACCCTGGGAGGGGTTATTGGAAAAGGCTATCAATGTCTTCGTCAGTGATTTCGGCGAAGGGTGAGTCTGAATCATCTTTCGGGGCGTTAACAATTTCTTCCATCATGGCTGACAGCTGCTGCGACACTTGTTTTGATCTCAGCTTGACCAAACCCAGGCTCGAACGTTCATCAAAGACCACGATCAAGAGCATCCGGCCGATCACCGAAATGTGTATGCTTTCATGCGCGCCTTCATGAGACAGTGTGGGAAACTCTTTCTCGCCGATTAGCTGAGCCATTCCGCCGGTTGCGGCGACGTTCCCCGCTGCCAGTGAAGCCAAGCTGGTTGTGTCAAGATTTCCAATCTCGCCCTGAACGGCGATTTCCTGCCCATCCTTATCCACTAAAAACACGACTCGCGCAGAGGAATCCATGCGCAGCCGCGCAAGCACGGCTTTCAGTTGATGATACTGGCGCTCATGTAGCGTGATAGACGTGTCTGCCATCGATACAACTTTCGTTTTGGTTCTAATGAGGGACTGACAATGGGCGGGTTAAGCCAAGACTTTTTCGGGCAAGCCGTTGAAAAGAAAGCGATTTTCCTGGGTCCAATGTTCGTCCTGGTGGAAAGGCGGCTCATCCGACGAGCCGTAACGCAATGTAACATAGGCCAACAATGTGTCACAAGTGTTTTCCAATGTTGGTGTTTTGCGTGTTCTGTGGGACGCTGTCAAGAGCTGGAACGGGCGAAAATCCTCATTTCTCGTTGAATTGGCGGCACAGCTATGTTACTCTCCCACCGCAACTTCGCAGCAATTGCGGCCAATATCCACCTGTCATTTTGATTCTTCCATGAGTGCAGTCACCAAAGGTCTTAGGCGTTCAACGTCGCGTGCCGCCGTTCGTCGTGCTGTGTCCAAAACTGCTGCCAAGCGTCGCGCAACGAATGCAAAGACCGCTCGTCCAAAAGCAAAGCGCGCGCCCGCTCATAAACCAACAGCGCGGAAGAGTGCCAAGCCGAAGGCGTTAAAGAGCAAGAAAGCCGCGCCAAAAAAAGCAGTTGCGAAGAAAGTTCGGACTCCAAAGAGACCTATTGCCCGCAAGGCTGCCCCGCGCAAGCCACAACCAGCCAAGCACAGCAAACCATCACTGCCGGGAGTCAAAAAGACTCAGAAGCTGGCAGCCGTTCGCGCGCTCCGTCCCATTGCAGTGACGCCAGCGCCCCCGCGGCAGCCAACAGTTGACGAGTCGGCTGCGTTGAAAGCATTCGAACGCGCGCACAAAGAGTTTACGCGCGGTCATTTTGGCGAGGCCCGCAACCAGTTTCGCGCGCTGCTCGAAAAGTATTCCAAGGTTTCTGAGGTCGCGGCACGTGCTCGCACCTATCTTGCTGTTGCTGATTCGCGAATGCGGACTGAAAGCATTCTGCCGCGGGATGCCGACTCTCTGTACGATCGCGGCGTGATCGAGCTTAACCGCGGCGAATACGTTGCCGCCCAGGAAATGTTTGAGCGGGCGTTGAAGCGGGAACCCGAAGCCGCCCACATTCACTATGGTTTGGCGGCGACGCGGGCAAGACTGGGCTCACTCGACCTCGCGTTGCAATCATTGCAGCGGGCGCTCGACCTGCAACCAACCTTACGCGTTCGCGCGCAACACGATCACGATTTGACTTCTCTTCGTAACGACCCGGATTTCGACCGCCTGGTTTTTCAACCTCGCCTTTAGCATCCTGCCCTCCAAGTTCCTGAGTGAGTAGTTTGAAAGGAATCGCCTTTTAGGTATCATTCTGACGAGAGCGCGAAACCCGCGCACCCTACGCTGGAGAAGCCAAGTTGTCTCTTCTGTCTTCGGAAAAACCCGGTTTCAATCTGGTCGCGCTGGGCGGCGGCACGGGCCTCTCGACGCTGCTCGCCGGCTTGAAGCGGCTGGTGGACGAGCGCGATTCGTCTGAGTATTGGATTGAGAACTTATCGGCGATTGTAACCGTGTCGGACGATGGCGGAAGTTCTGGTCGTTTGCGTGACGAGTTGCAGATGCTGCCTCCGGGTGACATTCGCAATTGCATGATTGCGCTTTCCGAAGATTCCACTCTGCTCTCGCGACTTTTCCGCTATCGCTTTCGCGGCACCGGGGAACTTGGCGGTCACAGCTTTGGCAATTTGTTTCTGGCGGCTCTTACCGAAGTAACCGGAGATTTCACCGAGGCTGTTCGCCTGTCGTCGGAAGTGTTGGCCAGCAAGGGCCACATCTTCCCATCAACGATCAGCGACGTGCGTTTGGTTGCGGAATTGGAAGATGGCAATGTAGTTCTCGGCGAAACCCAAATCTCTGCGTCGCGTGTGCCCATTCGGCGGCTCCGGCTTGAGCCGGAACAGTGCCTGCCATTGCCGCAGGCGTTGAAGGCGATTCGCGCCGCAAACGTTATCACGCTGGGTCCAGGCTCGCTGTACACCAGCATCCTGCCAAACTTGCTCGTCGCGCGCGTGTCCCAGGCCATCGGTGAGAGTGGCGCCACTAAGATTTTCATTTGCAACTTGATGACTCAACCTGGTGAGACTGACAACTACACAGCGCGGCAACACCTCGAGGCGATTAGGCGGTACGCTCCTGAAATTCAGTTTGACTATGTGGTAGTTAACGATCGCCGTATTACCGCCGACCAGGCCGCGCGTTACGCACAAGAAGGCGCGCATCAGATCGGCATTGATGATGATTCACTGGCAGGAGCACTTAATCAGTCGACGCAAATCATCCGCGCTAACTTGCTCGAAGAAGGTGAAAAAGTGCGGCACGATTCTACGCTGCTGGCGCGCGTCGTGATGTCCTGCCAGCAACAAGCAGCTTCACGCCCGGTGCCCGCATAACCGATGCCAAAACAGCCGCTCTCGCAGTCGCGCCAAACGCAAACGCTGGACGTACTCATTCTCGCCGCCGGTCTCGGCACGCGAATGAAATCAAAGCGTGCGAAAGTGCTGCACGAACTTGGCGGCTCGCCTTTGATCGCCTATGTCTGCCGCACGGCCCAATCCCTTGCTCCGAACAAAATTTTCGTTGTCGTCGGGCACCAGGCCGCCGAAGTGACCAAGGCGGTTGCAGCGGAAGTCGGAAGCCTTGCCGAATTTGTTACGCAGGCCCTGCAGCGCGGCACTGCAGATGCGGTGTTATCCGCACGTGCGCAACTCGAAAACCGTAATTCCCTGCTTGTGATTTTGTCCGGCGACGTACCCCTATTGAAACCAGAAACACTTGAACGCTTCATCGCTGAGCATCGGTCTGGCGGCGCTGCCTGTTCCGTTCTGAGCGTGCGGTTGGAAAACCCGACTGGTTATGGCCGCATCGTGAGAGATGCAAACGAGGGTTTTGCCCGGATAGTCGAACAACGCGATGCGACTGACGAAGAACGCAAGATCAGGGAAATTAATTCGGGAATCTATTGCTTCAACAGCGCGAAATTGTTGGCAGCGCTCGATCGCGTTAAACCGGCTAACGATCAAGGCGAGTTTTACTTAACCGACGTTGCTGAGATCCTTTTGCAGCAAGGCGACAGAGTGAACGTGCATCTGCATGGCGACGCACGCGAAGTTTCCGGCATCAACACGCGGGCAGAACTGTCCGAGTTTGAAAATCTTCTACGGCGCAACACCATACGCAAATTAATGTTGGAAGCAGGTGTAACCTTTCTCGATCCGTCGCGCGCATACATCAGCGCCGGAGCCAGGCTGGGCCAGGATTGCGTTATCTACCCGGACGTTGCGATTGAAGGTAATTCACAAAT
Organism: Blastocatellia bacterium; assembly: GCA_031371765.1. GTDB lineage: Bacteria > Acidobacteriota > Blastocatellia > Pyrinomonadales > Pyrinomonadaceae > PSRF01. The sequence continues at coordinate 36,806 of JANMKA010000163.1, read as the reverse complement.
TGGCGAGGGTTGCGAAATTCACTCCGGTTCGAGAATCATCAATTCCCAGCTTGGCGACAACGTGGTTATAAAAGACCATTGCGTAATCGTTGATTCCAAGGTTGAATCAAACTGTGCAGTCGGACCCTTTGCACACCTGCGCATGAACACGACGATTGCTGAGGGTGCCATGGTTGGTAACTTCGTCGAAGTAAAAAAATCGCGCCTGGGCCGCGGCTCAAAGTCAATGCATCTCACTTATCTCGGCGACGCGACCATCGGGGAAAAAACCAATATCGGCGCCGGTACGATCACTTGTAACTACGACGGCAAGGACAAGCATTCAACCATTATTGAAGACAATGTGCGCATTGGATCGGACACGATGCTGGTCGCGCCGGTGAGAGTCGGCAGTGGATCGGTTACCGCGGCGGGCTCCGTTGTTACCGAAGACGTGCCGCCGGACACGCTGGTCGCGGGAGTGCCGGCGGTGGTTAAAAAGCGCTTGAAACGTAGCGAAAAGTGAAAAGTGAAGAGTCAGAAAAATCGATGGCGTGCTGCCTGAATTCTTTCTGACTCTTCACTTTTTACTTTTCACGTTTTACTAAGGGAAAAACATATGTGCGGAATTGTTGGCTACGTGGGAAACAAACAGGTCGTGCCTTTAATCATTGAGGGCCTGCGCAAGCTCGAATATCGTGGCTACGATTCGGCGGGGATCGCCGTCGTCAACGAGGGGCACGATCTCGAAATACGCCGGGCGGAAGGAAAACTACGCAACCTCGAAGAGGCGATCCGTCTAAGTCCGCTGGATGGCACGTACGGCATCGGCCATACGCGCTGGGCCACTCACGGCCGGCCGACCGAAGAAAACGCGCACCCGCATCGCGATTGCACCGGCCGAGTCGTCGTAGTCCACAACGGCATTATTGAAAACTATCTGCAACTGAAAGAGCGTTTGCGTAAGACCGATCACCAGTTCGTTACTGAAACTGACACCGAGATCATCGCCCACCTAATCGAAGAATACCTGAAGGAAGATCACAACTTCGAAAACGCCGTGCGCCGCGCCATGCTCGATCTAAAAGGAATTTTCGCGCTGGCGATTCTTAACGCGGACGAGGCGGACACGATCATTGCTGTGCGCCAGGGTCCGCCGGTGGTTATTGGCTTGGGCGACGGGGAATTTTTTGTGGCGTCTGATATCCCGCCGATTCTGCAACACACGCGCGACGTTTTTTTTCTCGGAGACGGTGAGATGGCCATCCTCACTAGAGATGCCGTTCGCGTTACCGACTTCGAAGGCAACTCAGTCCAGCCTGCGATCCAACGCATCACCTGGGATCCGATCATGGCGGAAAAGGGCGGCTTCAAGCATTTCATGCTCAAGGAAATTTACGAGCAGCCGCGCTCAGTTCGAGACACGGTGCAAGGGCGCATTTCTTTGGACACCGGCCGCGTGTTTCTCGATGAGATGAAAAACATCACCGAAGCCGACTTTAAAAAGTTTACGTCGATCAAGATCGCTGCCTGCGGCACGTCCTGGCACGCAGGCTTGGCGGGCAAGTACATGATCGAACAGCTCGCACGAATTCCGGTGGAAGTTGATTACGCTTCTGAGTTTCGGTATCGCGATCCGGTGATGGACGAGAACACGCTGATGCTCGTCATTTCTCAGTCGGGGGAAACGGCGGACACCATTGCCGCGCTAAGAGAGGCGAAAGAGTTGGGCAGCAAAGTGCTGGCCATCTGCAACGTCTTTGGCTCAATGATCACGCGCGAAGCAGACGGCACCGTGCTCACTCACGCCGGTCCGGAAATCGGAGTGGCATCCACCAAGGCGTTCACCTGCCAAATGGTCGCGCTCTATTTGCTCGGGCTTTATCTGGGCAACGTTCGCGGCACGCTTTCGGCTGAAGAAGCAAAGCATCATGCGCAGCAATTGGCTGAGTTGCCGGTCAAGCTGGAACATCTGCTTAACGAGTCAGACGACATCGAAGAACTCTCGAAAGAGTTCTTCCGCGTCACGGATTTTCTTTATCTTGGCCGCGGCATAAATTTTCCGGTGGCGTTGGAAGGCGCTCTCAAACTGAAAGAAATTTCCTATATTCACGCGGAAGGCTATCCGGCCGGCGAGATGAAGCATGGCCCAAACGCGTTAATCGACGAACGACTGCCGGTGATGTTTATCAACACGCGCGAAGACGGCAACCGCTCGTCGGAACTGCGTTATGAAAAGACGCACTCAAATATTGTTGAAGTTAAGGCGCGGGAAGGCATTGTGATTTCAGTGCTGACCGAAGGCGACACGATGTCTTCGGTAGTCTCGGATTACGTGATCAGCATTCCGCCGGCCAGCGACCTGCTGGGTCCCATTCTTTCAATCATTCCGCTGCAGTTGCTCGCCTATCACATTGCCGTGCGCCGCGGCTGCGACGTGGACCAGCCCCGCAACCTGGCAAAGTCAGTTACCGTCGAGTAATAACTTCCTCGCACCGGCTGCGTCCGCTGGCCTTTGATATTTTTTCCAGGTCGCTCAAACGCCATTGACAGTCGATACTCGTAGCTCCTAGGATCCTTCTACATTTGGTCCAGGGGTCGTCGAAGAGTCAGCTCACGAACACTCTGTGTATGACTTACCGCGCGTTGACTTCACTCAAGTAGGAGCGCCTCATGTCCGATCCAATAACTCAACAACCACATTTTCAGGGAAGAGTGTGATGAAAGATTACCTCATCAATATTTTCCACAGTGAACAGGATGGCGGGTACATTGCCGATATTCCGGATCTCAAAGACTGTTACGGTTTCGGGCACACCCCTGCGGAGGCGCTGGCCGCTGTCGAAATAGCAAAAGAGAAATGGCTCAAAGATGCGGCGGCGGACGAAATTCCGGATCCACACTATCTTCCCGAAATCTATGCCTCGAATTACGCTTCCAAAAAGGCATTTATTAATACCAATCCGTTGCCGGCGAAAACAGTGAGCGCCGACCAGCGTTCTTATGATGACGATTTGAAATACATCGCCGAGAAGGTAGCCAGGCATCAATGCATTCTGTTCCTGGGATCGGCCATTCATGCTCCGCCTCCTCCGGATCTTACGCAATACGATTATCCCAAAGAAAAAGCTCCGCCGATTGGAATTGAGTTGTCTAAACTTCTTGCGGAGAAAAGCGAATATAAATCACCGGACTGGTGGAACCTGCAAAGAGTAGCGCAACATTTTGAGTTCAAAACAAAGAGTCGTTTCAGATTGGTAGAGGAGATTGGTAACGCCATCCACACGGACCGGGAGCCTTCACCGATGCTCCGGCTGCTGGCGGATCTGGAATTTCCGATTGTCGTAACGACCAATTACGATCGGCTCTATGAGCAAGCAGTCGAGCAACGAAATCAAACTAAAAAGTCCTCCGGCTCTCAAGCGGAAAACTCTTCTAGCACTCCAGCGGAACCGCCGCCGACTTCTGATGGCGAGCAGTCTTCCGACTCTCCATTCCAACTGAGCATCTATAGTCCAAACCTGGAGAAGAAACATGAAACCGTGGATTGCCCTCGGAATCCAGATTTCCAAAAACCTTTTATTCTCAAGATTCATGGAGACCTCAGCAGGCCGGAGTCAATCGTTATCACCGATGAAGACTACATTCAGTTTGTGTTGCGCATGAGCGACAAGCCGCCTAATCATCCGTTCGGCACCAATCTGTTGCGTTACCTTGTGACCTGGCCCACGCTATTCATCGGCTACAGTCTGATGGACTACAACCTGCGCCTGCTGTTCAAAACCCTGCGCTGGAAATTGGATGCCGCGCAGATTCCACCAAGTTATTCTGTCGACAAAAAGCCTGATGAACTGATTCGTGACGTCTGGGAAAGTCAACGACGCTACGTTTCGTTTATCGTCCTCAATCTCTGGGACTTCATTCCCAAACTTCATTCCTTAGTCCCAACGCCCGTCTCGACGCCGGCGAAAGAGTAAGAAATCCCCTAAGGAGCAGTTCTTATGGAAACAATCGCCCTGGCTCCGCCGCTGCCCGAGAGTCCTTACCCCGGCATCAAGTCGTTCCGCTTTTTGGACCAGCAAATTTTTGTCTCGCGTGAGGAGGATACTTGGAATCTATTAAGCAACGTCCTCATTTACCGCGGCGTGCTGCTCTACGGAGACTCGGGTTCCGGAAAATCCTCGCTGGTCAATGCCGGACTGATTCCCGCCGCACTCAAAGAAAACTTCATTGCCCACCGGCTGCGTGTACAGCCGCAACTCGGCAAAGAGATTAAGGTTGAGCGCATCCCCATCGAAACTGAGGACAAGCCACCTTACCTGCCTTCAGTTTTTGTGACTGAGAATTCTGACGATGATAAGCATCTGAACCTGGAAATCTCGATCGCTGAGTTTCAAGCGAGACTCTTAAAACTTAAGGAGCTGGCGCCGGGCAAACCGCGGCCAATCTTGATCTTCGATCAATTCGAAGAATTCATTACTCTTTTTGAAGAGGCCTTGCGTTCCGGATCGGAGGCCGACATTGAAAAACCGCCGATCGCTTCACAACAAGCAATCTTGCAGATCATCGGCAGTTTCATCGAAGACGAAACTGTCCCTGTCAAAATCCTTTTTGTCTTTCGCGAAGACTATCTGGCAAAACTTGACCCCCTTTTTAAGGCTTGTCCCCAACTCCTGAATCAGTATTTGCGATTGCTGCCCCCACGGGTTGAAGAAGCTGAGCAGATTATTCGGGCACCCTTTGTTGATGAGGAATTGAGGAAAAAGTTCCTCAAAGGGTTCCTTAACCGAAATCGACAGGAGATATCGCCGGAATTGGCGCAGGCGGTAGCCCAACAACTTCAGGAACGCAGCGACACTCGCTTCATCAATCTCTCTGAATTGCAGATCGTATGCTGGAAGCTGTGGGAATCGGTAGATCCTGGTAAGTATTTTGAAGAGAAGGATCGTGATATCCAGAAGGTATTGGAAGACTATTGGTCGGATGTGCTCAAGAAGTTGGGGGATTTATACGAACCCGCGGTGGCCTTGCTCGGGCATATGGTGACGGCCTCAAATACGCGCAACATCATCTCCGAGCCTGATCTGAAAGCGCGCGAAATCGAGCTGGATCCTAAACAAATAGATGCAGCACTAAAGGCTTTGGTGGCGCGCAAGCTCGTAAGGCGCGAGCCGCGAAACAAGATTTATTTCTACGAGATTGCCAGTGAGTTCCTGGTGCCCTGGATCGAACAGAAAAGGGCAGCGCGTCTGGCGGAATTGCGGGCCCGCGAACTCGCTGCCGAGGCGCGAAATAAGCTGAGAGAATCGGAGCAGGAAAAGCGTTATCTGAGGATTGGAGGCGCCGTTCTTGCTTTACTCTTGCTTGTCGCGGTAGGCGCCGCTATCGTCGCCTTTTATCAAAGGCGCGTAGCCAAAAAAGCGCTGGCCACTTCGATAACGATTCAACAGGCTCTTGAAAATCAAAAGAATTGGTCAGGGAATATCATCCGCCTGTTGAACGAGATTACCAGTCATGACGCAAACGTCCGTTTGAATGCGGTCAATGGGCTCATCGCAATGGATTGGCAGGGTCAGCTTCCACGAGACCTCGTACCAGTAATACTGGCTGTCAGCTCAAATGATGATAATGCGGATGTATCCAAAGCCGCGTCTTACTTCTTCTATCTCGCCGCTCGCCAAACCAACAGTGACGTAACTGTATCGATCCTGAAGTACGCCGAAACCAATACGGCGCTGGCTGACGCCCGGAACCTGGCACCGCGCGTTTACATCCAGCTCGCCAGCGATCAGCAGCGCGGGCGCGCGGATAACATTGCAGCCGAACTTAAAAAGAATGGGTTTACCGTGCCTGGCTTTGAGTTGGTAGATAGCCGTCACGCTCCAAAGACCAATCAACTTCGGTACTACAAATCTGCGGACGAGAATTCGACCGAAGACCCGAGCATAGATAAAGTTTTGGAGCTACTCAATACAACGGATCGTCAGAGATGGTCCAAAGTCGCACTGCCAGCGACCGCTAAGGTCGGAGCCGGACACTTTGAGCTTTGGTTTGCGAGAGATAGCCTGGAAAGCGATGGAACACTTTCGCTTCGGTTCGAGGATGAGCAGGGTAACCAGATTTATCCCGCGACATTCAAAGTGAGTTTGACTTCATCCCGAAAGGCGATTCTGAGATCAAAGAACTCGTCGCTGGTAGATGCTCCGGCCGGACGGTATTCATTGGTGGTCCAGGTCCCGGGATACCAGATTTATAGGGACGACATTCAAATTACTGCGGCTCAAGATACGACCGAAACTGTTCCATTGCGTGCGCGCTAGGTCCTGCCGAGTATCGTCGTGCTCACAAGATATTCAATTGTGAGAAGCCGATCTACGGACCAGCACTATCACTAAAAATATTCCCAGAAGGGCAGCCACACCGGCGAGTATTCCTATTGTCTGGCGCGAGCCAGCGGTATTTTGCGCGATCATCGTCTGACTTAGTGGAGTGGCAAAACCTTGAGCGCTCTCTTGATAAGCTGCGCCCTCAGCTCTGCGAAGGGCGGACTCCAAACGTTCACGACTGGTTGCCAGCAGATTGAGTTGAGTGCGCACACTATCTCGCTCGACGGTCAACTGACGCCGTCGCAGTTCGCGCAACTCCTCCGGTTTGGTCGAGCCAACGCCGGCTAACGAACGTTCGATGTTCTCCGGTTTCAAGGCCTCGTCCAACTGGCGCGCGTGAGCTTGCAATTCGCTTTCCCTCGCCTGGACATCGGTCAGTTGTGCCCGCAACTCCGCAACGCTTTGTGCCGCGCTGGAATTGCTTTCGGCGGACACGTTCGCAACCACCGCGAACGGGATCACGAATAGAATCAAAATCAAAGTGAACTTCATAGTTCCTCGCTTTGCACTTTTGCAACTCGAATCACAGGTTGAAATCAACGAGCGGCTTGTGCGACCTGAACGCGCGTTCCAATCCGTGAATCGATCAGCGCGTCACTTACGAACTCGGCAATCAAAACCCGCCCCTCGGCGCGGGGAAATTCGTAAGTTGTAACTAGCAAATTTTTCTCAATGCGTTCAGTAATGGCCGAAGGCTCGCCCAAAAGCCGAACCACCTCTGCGGTGCTCAATCCCACTTTGAGATAAGTCGTCGTTGGACCAACGCGGACCACGCCGGCTTTGTGCGATACATATCGTTTGCCGCCGCTAGTTTGCGCCGAACCGTTGGCAACTGCAATCAAAATGGCTACGCCGATTACTAGAATCTTTAACATTTAATTCTCTCCTCACCTACTAACGCGCAATCCCGCGCCGAAAGGGGCCATTCCGCTCAAATTAACCGGGAATTAATCACGAAGACGCGCGCCTGGACGCAGGTGATGGCTCGTTTCATAGTGCACTGAATGAGAAACGGTGCGTTCAACTTCCAAGTGCAACTGTGGAATTGCCTTTCGCTCCAGCGGAGCGAGACGTTTATAGCCAACGCACCCAGAAGGATCTCGCTCCGGTAGGAGCGAACCTGGCAGCCGAGTTGTGCCCGGCCGGGCAAAAGCGGTTGCGTTCCTCCGGAGCTAATAAGCAAAGAGGACTGCAAGACTATTGACATCTCGCCCCGCTGGGGCGAAGTAACAAACGCCAAACATTTTTCGCGAATGACAAAGGGCTGGGGCAGATAGGAATGTCTGTCTTATTTGGCCCGCGCTTCCCTTGCCAGCAACTTCTTCTTGCGGTCCAGGCCCCAGCGATAACCACCGAGACTTTTATCTTCACGAATCACCCGATGGCAAGGAATGACCAGCGCCACGGGATTGCTGGCACAAGCCCGCGCGACTGCGCGAACCGCGTTCTCCTGGCCGATTCCTTTTGCTACCTCGGAATATGAATACGTTTTCCCGGCGGGAATCTTTTGTAGTTGTTCCCATACCTGCCGTTGAAAGGCAGTCGCACGAATATCGAGAGGCAAATCTATTCGCGGAGTCTTGTCGTTCAGATAATCCACAACGGCGTTGAGCGCCGGTCGCAGCCGACTTTCATCCAGGAAGATCTCGGCGGCGAAGAATTCACGTTGTAGTTCGGCTGCAAGTTCGTCATCTGAATCACCCAACCTTACTGAACAAACGCCCTTGTCAGTTGCCGCGACCAGCAAGCGCCCCAACGGACTGTCGCCAATCGCATAATGAATCACGGCGTCGCGTCCGCCTTTGCCATAAGTTGCCGGTGTCATACCCAACTGCGAAGCCGCAAGTTCATATAAACGGCTGCTGGAACCAAAGCCGGCATCGTAAATCGCGTCGGTAATTTTCTCGCCGGCCTGCACACTTCGCTTGAATTTATCGACCCGCCTCGTTTCGGCATAGTCGCTCGGGGACATTCCCATGACGCTTTTGAAAGTTCGCTGCAAATGAAACGAGCTTACGCCAACTTGTTCGCTCAATGTCTCAAGCGTTATCGCCTCGCCTTCACTGGTTTCAATCAAACGACAGACTTGCTGCACCATTTCTATCTGCGGATCTGTCGTTCGTACGTCATCGGGATGACAACGAAGACAGGCACGAAAGCCATTGCTCCTGGCCGCGGCAGGCAAGGCGAAAAACGAAACATTTTCACGCTTCGGGCGCCGTGAAGGGCAAGACGGCCGGCAATAGATTCCCGTCGAACTCACAGCGAACACAAACTGCCCATCAAAGGCGCGATCTTTCGACAGCACGGCATTCCAGAACTCATCCTGTTTGTCCAGCAGCATTGTCATTTGCTCACTTAACACGGCGCTCATCTTAACACCTCCGCAGACTTCGCTTCATTTCTGACAACGGTGATATTAGCGAGCGCAGGGAAGCGAATCTATCCGATTCTTGCGGTCAAACTCAGTAAGCCGTGAGCTGTAAGCAGTGAGCAGTAAGGCGCAAGAGCTTTTCGCGATCCTAACTGTGTGCTTAAATAAACCACACCCTTACTTTCAACCACTTCTCTTGGATCGCCGCTTCCTGGACTGTCTGTCATTTAAGAAAGGTCGAAACATGGACAAGCCACATAAGCGGCTGCTCGCCTGGCAGAAGAGTATGAAGTTGGTTGTCGACATTTATGAATTAACTAGGACCTTTCCACGAGAAGAGATTTATGGCCTTACATCGCAAATTCGTCGGGCTTCGGTGTCAGTTCCATCAAATATCAGTGAGGGTGCCGCCGGACGATCAATATCGCAATTCCGAAATTTCCTGAGTGCGGCGGTGGGTTCACTAAATGAAATCAGCACTCAGCTTGAAATCGCATATCGCGTCGGCTACCTTGATAAGGACAAACTCGATGTGGTTGAAAGGCATGTGGATGAATGTTTAGCGCTGACTTACGGCTTAAGAAAGAGTCTGAGAGAAAGCTGATATGTGTTTGGTTTTCTGTTAACCGCTTACTGCTAACCGCTTACTAACTAATGGATTTTCTTTCTTCCTTAAATACCGAACAACAGATCGCCGTCCAGCACACTGAAGGGCCGCTGCTGATTCTTGCCGGCGCCGGCTCGGGCAAAACGCGCGTCATTGCGCACCGTATTGCCTACCTCATCGCGGAGAAAGACGTCGCGCCCTGGAATATTCTCGCCGTTACTTTTACCAACAAAGCGGCGGAAGAGATGCGTCTGCGCGTGCAGCGGCTGTTGCGCGATCAGAAGCTTTCCAGCGCGCCGCTTGTTTCCACGTTTCACAGTTTGTGCGTGCGCATCCTGCGGCAGGACATCGAGAAGCTAAACGACCGGTACACCCGCACGTTCACGATTTACGATCAGGACGATTCCCAGCGGCTGATCAAAAACTGCATTAAAGATTTGGGCTACGACGAAAAGCACCTCGGCGTGCGCGCGACGCAGTCCGCTATTAGTTCAGCGAAAAATCGCGGCGAAGACGTCGACGCATTCGCCGCCCGCGCCGATTATGTCGATGAACGTCGCGCGGCCATGGCCCGCGTTTACAAGTTATATGAAGAAAGACTGCACGCCAACAACGCGCTGGATTTCGATGACTTAATGATCAAGGCCGTGCGCTTGCTGCGTGAGGTTCCCGAGGTACGCGAGAAGTACAACAATAAATTTAAGTACATTCTGGTCGACGAGTACCAGGACACTAACTCGCTGCAGTTTGCTTTGATTAGTCTGCTAACTGAAAAGCAGCAAAACATCGCGGTGGTCGGCGACGAGGACCAATCAATCTACAAATGGCGCGGGGCGGACATCACCAACATCCTCAACTTCGAAAAGCATTTCGCCAACACAAAAACCATTCGCCTCGAACAGAATTACCGCTCGACCCAAACAATCCTTGACGTTGCCGGAGCGGTGGTGAAGCACAACGTTGAGCGCAAGGGAAAGAGCCTCTGGACCTCGAATCCCAAGGGCGAACGAGTCCGCTATTACCAGGCTTTCGATGCTGACGCTGAAGCGCGCTGGGTGGCCTCGAAGATCGTCGAACATCGCCGCGAGGATTACGAAGTGCGCGCCGCTGTGTTGTACCGCACAAATTCTCAGTCGCGTGTTTTTGAAGAAGCGATGCGGCGGGCGGGTTTGGCTTACAACATTGTCGGCGGCTTTTCATTTTACGAGCGCATGGAAGTACGAGACATCATTGCTTATTTGAAACTGGCGTTGAATCCAAACGACTCGATCGCGCTGCAACGAGTTATCAACAGCCCACCGCGCGGCATCGGCAAGCAAACGGTTGAAGAGCTCGCGCGGCGCGCGAATGATTTTGGTTTGACACTGTGGGACACAATCAAGTTGGTGATTGAAAAGCCCGATGGCTTGAGCATGCGCGCGATTACGGCGTTGCGAGGTTTTCGGCGAATTATTCTTAAGCTCGGCGAAATGGCGGGCGTGGTCCAAAGTCCAACGTCTAATGTCCAAAGTCAAACCCCTGATAGCCAACTCTCGACCGTCTCCGACTCCCTCGTTTCAGAGATCGTCAAAGCCGCCATCTTTGACACTGGCTACGAATACTCGCTCAAGGGCGAGAAGACTGACGAAGCTGAAGCGCGTTTGGAAAACTTGCAGGAGCTGGTCAACGCGGCAGTCGATTATGACGATAGCGGTATTGAAGGCTTGCGAGAGTTCATCGATCACTCTGCTTTGGTTTCCGACCAGGACCAGTACAAACGCGACGCGCCCGTGACTCTCATGACGGCACATTCGGCCAAGGGTCTGGAGTTTCCCATCGTTTTTATCGCCGGTCTCGAGGATGGCTTATTTCCACACTCCCGCTCTGCCACGGACCCGGCCGAGATGGAAGAAGAGCGCCGGCTTTGCTATGTAGCCATGACTCGCGCCGAAAAGTTTTTGTATGTGACGCACGCGATGAAGCGCCGCGTGTACGGCGAGGAACTGGCTTCCGAACCTTCGCAGTTTCTAAACGAGATGCCGTTGGAGCTAATGGAAGATTTGTCACTGGGAAAATCATGGTTGTCGTTCGCGCGTGGCTCGACAACAATCGAATACGAACAAGGCGAATATCGCAAAGAGAAAAAGAAGTACACCGGAAAGACTTACGACAGCGTCGATTCCATCGCCGAATTTTTCAAACAACGAGCCAGCCAACTGGGCAATACCGGCGGCGGCTTTCAAGCGGCAAAAGAACAGCGCGCCCGGGACGCCAGCCCTCCAGTGAGAACAAGCTCGGCGCGAGCACAAAGTCCTACCCCCGACAGCCACCACCCGACGCCCGCTTCCGAATTTGTACCCGGCTCTTATGTAAAGCACGCCAAGTATGGTCGCGGGCTGGTGCTGCGACGCGAGGGTGCCGGGGATTCTCTAAAGCTCACCGTTACCTTTCCTGGCTTTGGCCAAAAGAAATTAGTGCAAAAGTACGCCGGACTCGAAAAGGCTTAACCCTCGGTTTCTCAAGTTCAGCGCCGTTTGCGTTGCAAGAATACGGGTGGTTGCGCCAAATTTCTTGCGCCCCGTTCCCTGCTCGCATACCATCAGCGGCGCGCCTATCCGCATTGCAACAGGGAAACTTATTAACCTCAAAATGCACGTTCGCCGCGAACGAGCCATCGACTTCGCCCTGAAGGAGCATTAACAATGAAACGCCGAATGCTTGTGGCAGCTATCCTGACGCTGATCGCCGTCGCCTGTTTGCCAAATCTAAAAGCCGCCGGGCGCTCGGCAGTTAAACGTCCCGCTGACAATTCAGTTTCACTTGAACTCAGGTTCATGAAAAAGAGGGCGAACCCGCTGCAACGCTGTTACTCGGTGCTCGATGGTCCAAATGGCTTTGCGACCGGTTTTCTAGTGGGCGATCAGTTGGTAATGACGGCTTACCACGCGGTGTCGGGAAATCTCAGCGCCGCAAAGAAAGTGCAGTTAGGATTCGCGCCGAACGATGAATTGGAAGTTGAGGTTTACGTGCAGGGCTGCCAGGCGAGCGTTCTCAAGTTTGATGAAGATGCAGATTTGGCGCTGTTGCAAGTCTGTCAGAAACGAAAGAATGCGCCGGCGCCGTCATTCCAACCGAGTCTGAGCAAGGATGAGAAACTGTTTGTAATTGCGCGACCGCATGGCAACAAGCTGATGCGAATGGGCGTCTTTTACGGACCCGTGGAGTTGCGCGGGCAGCAGTACAGCCTGGCGACGATCGAAGCGCGCGATGGCTATTCGGGCAGTCCGGTTTACAATCAACACGAGGAAATTGTAGGAGTGTTCAGCGGGTACGATCCGCGGCAAAAACTGGCGGTCATCAGTCCCGGATTAAGAGCGCAGAAACTGCTGGCTGATTATGTTGCCAGTCCGAAACCGTGAAGCCAAAACGGTAGCTTTCTAAAAATAAATTCAGCAAACGGGGGTTGATTTGGAAAATTCGCAACCGCGCGGTAAAAAGCGTGGCTTCCTGAACCCGGAAATGGTCAGGAGCATTTCCTTTTGGACGACGAGCGGCTGCATTCTGGTGGCAGTGCTCTCGGCGTTGTTGGCCATTTGGAAATTTGCCGGGACAGATATTCTCTGGCGCACCGTTGCGACCTGTGCGGTCATTGGCAGTGGGACAGTTGCCTTTTACTGGATCAATGTATTGTTTGGTAAGACCATCGATTAGCCTTCCATTGGTGAGAGACATCGACCGCGGATAGAGGCGGAACAATCTGCGCAATTACAAAAACGGAGGACCAGCTTATTCTGGTCCCCGTTTGTCTTTCCTCCCCGGTGAAGTTCTCAGTTCGACATCTGGCGCGATTAGGTTTAGCAGATGCCGCGCGTCTGTGCGCCGCCGTCACAAAACGCAGGCTTTACTATGAACCAGGTTGTCACCACGCCCGCGGCGACCCCTCCGATAATTAGCCAGCTCTTGGTGGATAGACCGGTACCCGCTTTGTTAACCGAGACGACTTCGTTATAAGCGACCGTGTTTGTGGTGCCGGTTTTGCTGTCGGAGACTGTGAACGAAGCGGGTGTGATGGCGGTGATGTAACCCTTCACCTTGGTCGTGTCGCGCAGTTTAACTTCCACTCGCGCGTTGTTGCCCAAACTCTCGACCCTTGCGCGCGCTTTTGACGCTTGCGCATCATAGGCTGCGCTTTGACCGAAAGCTGCTTGTAAACCAAACGCTCCTGCCAGGACCGTCATTGAAATCAGGATTGCGAAAATTCTCTTGCTCAAAATTAATTCTCCTTGCTGAAATTCCTGCCGCGTACCAGTTGGCAAATAACATTCCATGCGTTTAATTGCCTCCAGGAGAAGCAAAAGCCCACCGTTCTTCATTAAAAACGGCGGGCCCAGCTTAATTGAAGCGCAGAATTACTCCGCGCTTAGGATGGTTTATCTGGCAGGTCTACGGCGTTGGCGGCGCCGGTGGCTTGTTGAACTTAGTCTCGTCAACCGGCACATTCAGTTTCACTTCGGAAAACTTTCGCGTTGAGCTGATGTTTGGGTCGACCGACGATATCCTGATGGTAAACGGCACCATCAAGCCATCGACACTCTTGTAATCCTGAAAATCAATCTGCTCGGGAATCGCGCCAATCATGGTTGGTGTATTCGTGACGCGTCGGACCAGCAGGCCCGTTTCCGCATCAAAATACAGTCGCTCGCGCCGATTGGCTGTCGTCACACCGCGCAAAACGTAAACCTCGCGGTCGTTAATCTTGTCTTTGCCGCCAAACATCAAGCGCGAGAATTGCTCCTTGAGTTTGATGTCCTTAAAAAGATCCGGATAGCGCCGCATGACCGCGAGTTCCTGGCCTTCGATTTCCCGCAGGCCGTGAGTGCTTTTTTCCCAACCGGCGCTGCCGTTGTACCCTCGCTCAAATACACCCTGCTTTGGCGTATTCAAAACCACGTAAATCTTGTCTGGGCCCGACTGATAGACTTCATAGCCCCAGGTGAGTCCGTTGCTGGTAAGCCATTCGCCTTTCATCGACCGCGTTTTCAATTTGTCGATGGCCACGCTGCCGCCAAGAGCTGCGGTGTACTTCGCAAGAATCTCATCGGCGGTGGGCATTACTGGTTTTGTTTCTCCCGGCTTTGTTTCGGGCGCCGCGGGTCGCGGAGGCGCTTCAGCAAGGGGAAGATCGGGCACACCTGCGGGACGCGTCCGTCCGCGGTGGCAGGTGTAACAACTCACTTCCGTGTTGCCTTTAAAGTTGTCTTTGTTCACAGCCACAACCATCTTGATCATTTCGCGCGCCGTGTTCTTCTCCGGTTTTTCATCGGTGACAAAGTCCCACTTGCCTTCTTTGTTTACATGGCAGTAGTTACAGCGAACACCGAGGGATGCGCTCATAAAATTCATCACCGGAACCAACTGCGAGTCAGGCAAGCCATTTAGCACTTTGATATTCTTTTTTGTTTGCTCAACTGTCTTCTCGGCAGGCGGCGCAACTGCAGCCGGCTGCTGGTTCGATGTCTGTCCCACCGGCGCAAACGCGACGAGGCCGACACACGCGACGAAGAGCACTGCTACGAACATCACGAGAAAACGCGATTTGTTATTGGCTTGGTTTTTCATAGTCACCTTTGCAACGAAGAATATTAAGGCGCGAAGCTAAACATACTACCAACAGAACGAACAGCCTTGCAGCGCGCCGGGTTCACTGTGATCGAGCTGGCTGCAACAGCCATCGCAAAATTAAGGAGGAAAGCTGGCCTTTTGTTAACTTGGTCGACGCGCGGCTTTTGCCGGGCCGTCCAGTGCTGAGGCCGCATGCGGTTTTTGCGGAACGATGGCGTCCAATGTTTTGTAAATCTGCAAATAGATCTGCGTCTCGCGTGGGATCAAGGTGCGCCAGCCAGCGCCGCCGCGGCGAATGTAAAGGGGCAGGCGCGCCGCGTTCGAGTTATACCCAGCCGCGAGCAATTCAGTTTGGGTCGCCAGTTTAGCACTCAGCGCGTACTGCACATCTTCGTTCGCTGCCAGGTCATTCCAGGTATCCTGCATGTAAAGCAACATCGCCTGCAGCGCGTTGGCGTGGCTACGCATGCCAACTACAAAGTCCGGTGTCAACCCCACGGCCGGATGCCGTTGTCTAACCAGGTTGTAGGCCCAGGGAATCATTTGGACCATGCCGCCGGCGCCGGCGAAGCTTACCGAATAGCGATACGTATCCGGTTCGTTCAAAGCATAGAGCGCGTAGATTTCATCAAACAGGGCCACCCGATTCTCAAGTCTAAAACGATCGTGATCCACATGCTCAACCAAACAGAGGCGCTCAGCCACGTCTACGATTTGCGGCGAGATGAAGGTTCCCTTTTCGCGCAAGCGTTGCACTGCTAGATTCATCATCCGATGAATGTAGGCGCGACCAGCCCGCGACAGATCGGGTGAAAGCAAAGCCGGATGCGCGGAAGTGTAATAAGCCATCTCGCGAAAGACCCCGCCCTTTTCGATCGGATACTGAACCACCAGCGGCACCAGCGATCGTCCCTGCATATCAAAAATAGCAACAGCCGTGTTAACTCCGTTCGCCCGCACAACCCGCACAGTTATGAGCGTCCCGAGCGAACTCATCATCGTGACTTCCGCGCCTTTGGTCAGGAAGGTGTCCTTGGCAAGCGTGATTAGATGCAGGCGTCCGCTGAGATGATCAAAGGCCGCCAGAGTTACGAAATCAATCTGCGGCACGGCCAACGCAGCAGGCTGCGGACGCGATTTCAGCAGTCGCTCGGCCTCGGAAATCCGCGTCTGGATCACCGGTGGCGACAGCAGCAACGAAGTCGCCGGCAACGGTTCCGGTCGTCGCGCGATGCCCGCAGGTCCCGCCACTTTCGGCACTACGTCCGTCCTGATCCCGAGCTGCGTTCCGCGCGCCGGACCCGAATCACTTTGCTGCTCGGCCGGAACATTCGGCCGCGGTTTTATGATATTCGTGGGAGTTGGCGTCGCGACTGGCGCCGCAATTCGCGGACGGCCGTCAGGATTTGGCGGAGTTTGCGCGGGAGTTCGCGCAGCAACAGCGATCAATAAAACTGACAGGACGAAACAACTTCTTTTCATAAAGCAAATGCCAACTCTTCAACAGGTTCGCCCTGCGGCGCTGTCCTTGCGCCTAAGATTCGCCGATGGTTATCGAGTTGTCAACACCCTGCCCTGAACACCGGCAAGCAAACTTACCTCCAACAAAAAAGAATCGCTCCCGGCGACTAAGCGCCGTGAGCGATTCCTGACAGAGTGTTAGCGGATCGGAATGTTTCTAACGAAGGTACAAGTCTTAACGGCTGGCAGACGAGCCATTAAGCACGATGTTTTGATCCGCGCCGGCGAACGAGATCCCTATCAACTGTTTCTCTTCACCGCTGCCGGTTAACCGCAACTCAAATTGTCGCGACGCTTTGCTTTCTCGCTTTTCCGTGGTCGTGCCTGACTGCGCGATAACCTTGCCATCCTTCATGATCGACAACTCGCCCTTCTCGTCGTCGAACTTCAACTGATACGTGCCGCTCTTGACCAGCGTTCCATTGACGGTGGTGTTAGTCGACAGGGTAATGGATTCCTTTCTCACCTTCGCGAAGGCACTGACTGCTGTGAGGGATGTAATCACTAATGCGATACCGATTTTTGTAAGCAACGATTTCATCTCGAAACTCCTTGGCTAATTTGTGCGTCAAGCTCCGTGGGGAGTGTTAGTAACAACGACGAACGATCTTTAAGGTTCCACAAATCTAAGCCCGCCGCTTCTGCTTGCTCAGAACTTAACGTTCGTCTGCTCGATAAACACCATGCAGACCTTTTCTGTGACAGACTTTTTTTAGGATTGAAGGTGAGGAGTTTCGTCTCTCGTTGCTGATCCAAAAATCTAGAGTCGCGTTTGAAAGTTTAGATGTCGAGCCAGTCGCGCGTCATATCGCACCACAGGACCAGGCCGCGCCATTCGTTGAAGCGCGAGTAGAAGCGCGCAATTTTTTTGTCGCTTGCCTTCCGGCCGTTGTTTCGCACGGTGAAGAATTTGGCGCGTGTCCAGGAATCCAGTGCGAGCCCGTCGTAGCGGCCGAGAAGTTTGAGTACATTTTCAGCCGCGTACGGTCCCACGCCCTTAACGCCCTGCATCTCTTTTATCAAGTCGGCAGTTGGCAGCGGGCTGTGGAGCCACTGCTCAACGTCGAGACTCCCGGAAGCAACTCGATCGGCAAGCTCCTTAAAATAAGGCGCCCGGTATCCAGCCCTTACTTCATTTGTGTAAAATTTCAACGGCATCAAAGCCATCGCTTCGGGCGTGGGAAAGGTGCGGCGGCCATCATTCGATTCGCGTCCCAGATTTTGCACTAACCCGGTCACCATTTTTTCGGTCAGGGCCCAGGAACAATTTGTGGTGCAGATCATTTTTACCAGGTCTTCAAAAACTGTCGGCGAACGCAGCAGGCGGCCGGCGCCTTGAGTGGGAACCCAGGCGAACTCGTTCTCGAGAGCCATCAACCGGTAAAACCCTGCCATGTTGTCATCCAAGCGCAGCATATGCCGAACATCCGCAATCACCTGACCAGAAGTTTTTTGACTGAGACGGCGCGACGTGTTGATACGCAATTGCCGCTTGCGTGCGGTAATCGCGATCGTGACAGGCTTGTCATCCTTTAAATCCAACACGCGGTTTAGTGTCCAATGCTCTCGGTCTAATTCAAAGGGCAATAGTCCGTACCAGCCGTGGCTGATCGCCGTTCGCTTGAAACTGAAATCGCGCGGAGTAGAAATGAGTAGTTCCATTGTTAAAGTGACTGCCTGAGCAACTTTCTGGAATATAAACTTTCGGGAAGATTGTCTTTCAGAAACAGATTATGTTCACGAATGCAATCTATTCGCAAAGGTGCACCGTAGGATGGGCATTCCTGCCTGTCCTCCACTCAAATCGAAAATTGGACAGACAGGAATGCCTGTCCTGCGGTTTGTACGTTTCGACTGCGGTCAAGCTGAATCTTGACAGCGGTAGATCGGAAGCCTAGACTGGCCTTACTTGAAAATAGAATATTGGAAGGCTGTACTCGCCCTCCCTAATACTCGGGAGTAAGTGAGAGCAGAGCCAATTACGAGACTCTCTACAGTACCCCCGGCGAGCTTAAGACGCCGCTTCCGACGATAATTAAGACTGGAGCTTTCCGGTTTTCTCGCCCCACCGGGCCTACAATAACCCGCGTGGGGCGATGTCGTTTTATACGTGAAATTTGAGATCTGGAATCTGAAATTTGAGATCTGGAGTCTGGAATCCGGACTTTGGAATCTGGAATTTGGAATCTGGAATTTGGAGTCTCGGTCCTACCTGATGTAAATAGGATTCGATATTATCCACGGCTGTTGGCTGACCGCTCCCGGCAACTGCGGCAGATAAATCTCAACTCGATAACTTCCATTTTCAGTCACCGCGTAGTCCTTGTCTTTGATCCCGGTCTCGTCGCTGAACACCTGCCCATCCCTTAACAAAACGACCCGCGCACTAACCGGCACCCGCACAGACAAGGTCACGCCGTTGCCGGCTGCGATTTCATCACCTTGAATCTTCTGCTCGGTCCCGTTTGTCGCGGTAAACCTGAAGCCGGTTGTCTCGCCGAAAAGATCGAACCCGATGAAGCAATGACCGGCCAAGAATTCCTGCAGCAAGCTGGTTGAGGTCAACGCCGCACCGGTTGGCATCAGGACATGCATCCGCACCAAACGAAAGCTGCGCTCGTAAGGATCAGCGTGAAAGCCAATTAACGTCTTGCCGGGAGCGTCGATCAGACTAAGTCCAACATTCGCGTGGGCATCGTTTCCAGCAGTCGCCACCAGCCGCTTGCCGCTCTGGCGAATCGCATCGTCCCAAAGACGTAGACCATTGGCAGGTCGCGCATAGAAAGTGGCAAACAGCAGATCGGGATAACTGTGATAGGACCACAAACCATCGAACAACATGACGAGCGGATTTATCGCGCGCGCGTTTGTGTAGACGTTGTAAACCTCGACACCGTCGTAGCCCGGCGCGTTCCAACTCTTGAATTCCTCAGGATACGCGACAAGCGCCAAGGCACCTCTCGCTTTGGCTCGCGCCAGCAGATCCGCAACCGACGACCCTTCAGTCGCCCCTACGGTCTGTTCGCCCGGAAAGATCAGCAACCGCTCTTTCGCCGGCGCACTCACCTCATTGCCATTAACAAACAGAACGCCGCTGTGGACGTCTTTCAAAGTCATCGCCGCGGTGTTGAAGTTCGCCGACGTGTGCTCAGTCATCACCACGAAGTCGAGTTGATTCTGTTTTGCGGCCGCGATGATCGCTTCGAAGGTGCCGGTGCTGTGGCCACCCAAAAAAGAATGAACGTGAACGACGCCTTTGTACTCAATAAACTTTTCGTCGGGTTTCGGTTGACGCTGCGAGTTGATCTGTTGAATGGCGTTGCTTAGGCGGCCAAGGCGATAGCGGCGATAGGCGAAAGGAATCTGCGAGCATATTAAGATAGCCAGCAGGACCAGAAGGAGTTTCTGCCAACGCTTCATAGGCACGAACTAACTTTCGAAATCGACCGAGGCGACTTGTTCGCTAATGGTCCTGCCGAACTCGGCAACCTTGATGTGTTCGGGATGAACTGTATAAGTATCGAGCCCGGCGCGGTCAACAAACGTGGCTACCAAACCTGTGTCGTAGGATCGCGGCAAGAGCAGTAAGTCGAAACCTACGGCCAGGCTCTTCACTTCCGGAATCGCTGCAGCCAGGCGTCGCAGCAACGCCACGTGCTCAGCGCGGACATCCGCACCAGCATCCGCGCGATATTTCCAAATGACGATATGGGTCAACATAGATGTTTACTTCCCTTCGGCATGAAAACCGAAAGAACCCACCGCTAACGCAGGCGGACCGACCTCACATGACAAACGGCAGGCTCATTTCTGCCTCAGCAACCTTAACTGCTCGTTCAATAATTCCCAAACCTGACGGACATGCTTCTCCCCAGTGCGAATGTTGCCGATGGAAAGCCGCAAAGTGATTCTGTCATTCAACTTAGTATGCGAAAGCAAAGCTTTCCCGGTCGCATTTACGCCATGCATAATCGCCTCATTCAAAACGTCGAGACGCGATTCACGCGCGGCTGGTTCCACGTTCTCAAGCTTCGGACAAGCGCGAAAACAAACCAAGGCAAACGGCAGCGGCGCCATCAGTTCCCACTCGTCCGAGTCTTCGATCCATGAAGCAAACAGTTTCGCCAGCCGGCAATGTTCGCGGATGCGGGCGGCGAGTCCTTCGTGACCAAAGTAGCGAATGATCATCCACAACTTAAGCGCGCGGAAACGCCGGCCGAGTTGCACGCCATAATCCGATCCGCTGCGCACCTGGTCCTGTTCCGGCGTGCGCAAATATTCCGGCACCAAAGAAAAAGCGCGTCGCAACAAATCCAGATGCCGGCAATAAAGAACTGACAAGTCAAAGGGCGTGAACAGCCACTTGTGCGGATTGACCGCGACTGAATCCGCACGCTCGCAACCCGCCAACACGTGCCGCAGCTCAGGCACAACTGCCGCGGAACCGGCGTATGCTGCGTCGACGTGCAACCACATCGCATGCTTTTCGCCGATAGGAATCATTGCCTCAATCGGATCAATGCTCGAGGTGGAAGTCGTGCCAACCGTGGCCACGATGCAGAACGGCAGATAGCCGGCGCGCTTATCTTCCTCGATGGCGGCGGCCAGTGCCTGCACGTCCATGCGAAACTCGCTGTCCGTTGGAATCTTTCGCAGCGCTCGCTGGCCCAGGCCCAACGTGATGATGCCTTTGTCGATCGAAGAGTGCGCTTGTTCGGAAGCATAAACTCGCAACAGCGGCAGATCGCTGCGGCCGCTCATGCCCTCTTCGCGAATGCGCAGTTCGACACCTTCGCGCGCGGCCGCGATCGCGTGCATGCTCGAGACGGAAGCAGTGTCATAAATGATTCCCGTGAAGCCCGCGTCCAGTCCCATCATTTGCCGCAACCAATCGAGCGTTACTTCTTCCAGCTCAGTCGAAGCAGGCGAAGTTCGCCACAACATCGCCTTATTATCAAAAGCCGCGCTCAGTAGTTCACCAAAGATCCCTGGCGCGGACGTCGATGTCGCAAAGTAAGCAAAGAACGAGGGATGACTCCAATGCGTCAGTGCCGGTACGATCAGCCGGTCAACGTCGCGGAGGATCTGGTCCATCGGCTCGCCGGTTTGCGGCGGCGTTGCGGGCAACTGCGCTTTGAGATCCCCCGGCTCAATTTGTGCGAGCACCGGCAACTCCTCGATGCGCTCAAAGTAGCCGGCAATCCAGTCGATCAATTCGTGACCGTGCCGGCGAAACTCTGCCGCATTCATGTCACCCAGCGGCGGCGAAAGTTTTGGTTGCGATTCACTCATCGGCGCGCAGTCTAAGTTGCCGTAAACAAAATTCCAAGTCCGCTGCTTAGCTTTGCCGCCCTTTGGACAGCGGCGGCTCGACGCCGCTTTAGCGCAAGCAGGAGTCGCGTGACCTTTTCGAGATCGCCAGGCTAAACAAAAGCGGCGTCAAGCCGTCGCACTCCAAATTAATTCACCCCAGCCGACGCAGACTAACGGTTTGCTTTGCCAAAGCTCTTAAAGTTGCGTCATTAACGCTCTCGAAGCTATTATGCAGGCTCGATTTAAGCTGATATTTAAAGCTTGCTCTACCGGCCGCGAAAGTTCGCAGCCGTGGTTATCACTCCCGATGTCGGTCGCCAATAAAACTTTTGCTTGCGTGAGGAAACTATGAAAAGAACTCTGCTATCGCTAGGACTGATTGCATCTCTACTCTTTGTCTTTGCTTGTGAACGCAAAGGTGGACCAGGAGCCGGTGGCAATTCCGGCCCAATTGTGATCGGTTATTACGGCGACCTGACGGGACGCACCTCAAACTTTGGCCAGTCGACCAAGAATGGTGTCGAAATGGCGGCTGACGAAATCAACAAAGCAGGCGGAATCAATGGCCGGCAAGTCACGATCCTTTCTGAAGACGATGAAGGCCGACCGGAAAAAGCAGCCACGGTCGTAACGAAACTTATCGATCAGGATCGCGTCGTTGCGCTGCTCGGCGAAGTCGCATCAGGAAACACATTGGCCGCAGCGCCGAAAGCACAGGCCGCAAAAGTTCCGATGATTTCCCCGTCATCGACCAATCCGGCAGTCACGCAGGTCGGCGATTACATCTCGCGCGTCTGCTTTATCGATCCATTTCAAGGCGCCGTCATGGCCAAGTTCGCAGCTAACACCTTAAAGGCGAAGAAGGCGGCCATCATGCTTGACTTCAATTCGCCTTATAGCCGCGGGCTAACCGAATTCTTTGAAGCCAGCTTTACCAAACTCGGCGGACAAATCGTCAACAAGCAGTCGTATACCCAGGGTGATCGCGATTACAAAGGACAGTTGACCGCAATTCGCTCGACGAATCCCGACGTCATTTATGTGCCCGGCTATTACGGCGAAGTCGGCGTGATCGCTAAACAGGCAAAGCAGTTGGATATTAAAGCCCCGCTCCTCGGCGGCGATGGTTGGGATTCGACCCAGCTCTGGGACTTGGGCGGCGACGCGTTGAATGGCGATTACATTTCCAATCACTACTCGGTCGACGATCCGTCACCGGCAATCCAAAAATTTGTGGCTGCGTACAAAGCCCGCAATGGAAACGTGCCCGACGCGCTCGCGGCCCTGGGTTACGACGCAATGATGGTCCTTGCGGATTCCATCAAACGCGCCGGCACCACCGAAGGACCGCAACTTAAAGACGCCATCGCCGCAACCAGGAATTTTATTGGTGTGACTGGGACCATCTCGCTGGATGCCGAACGAAACGCCGTCAAGCCGGCAGTCGTGCTTAAACTTCAGGATAAAAAATACATTTACGTGGAAACAATTTATCCCGAAGGCATGACCGCGCCGGCAGCTTCCCCGGCGGCGCCCGTTACCTCGAGCACGGACTCGCCCAATGCGCCAGCGGCAGCGCCGGCGAAAGCCGATACCGCCCCAGCGGTGAAAGCGGTGTCCCCCGCCGTTGGCACTAAGAAGCCCACACCGTCTCCCCAATAACTTTCAATGGACACTTTCGTTCAGCAACTAATCAATGGCCTGACGATCGGCGCGATTTACGCGCTGATCGCTCTGGGCTACACCATGGTCTACGGCATTCTCCGGCTGATCAACTTTGCGCACGGCGACATCTACATGGTCGGCGCGTTTGTTGGGTACTTTCTCGCTTTTCAACTTGGCTTTGCGACTGGGCCATCGCTGGTAGGACTAACCGTCGTGCTGATCGGCTCGATGATCGCCGCGGCGCTGGTAGGCATGGCGATTGAAAGATTCGCGTATCGTCCGATTCGCAAGTACGCGCGCATGACCACGCTGATTACCGCCATCGGCGTTTCTTTGTTGATCGAGAATTTGTTTGTGGCGCGACTGGGCGCCGCGCCGCGCGCTTTCCCGCAACTGCTGCGTGAACAAAGCTACACGCTGTTTGGCAATGCCGCGATCTCGAAATCGCAGATTTTGATCTTTGCGGTCTCGATAGCGTTGATGATTTTGCTGCAGTGGGTCATCTTCAAAACGAAGGTGGGCACGGCGATGCGGGCCGTATCCTTCAACCTGAACTCAGCCAAGTTGATGGGCATCAACACCGATTTTATTATTTCGTTTACGTTTGCGCTCGGTTCGGCGCTGGCGGCGGCGGGCGGCGTGCTTACGGCTCAATACAATCCGCAGATTGATCCGCTGATGGGCATCATCACTGGACTCAAAGCTTTCGTGGCTGCGGTGCTGGGCGGCATTGGCAATGTTCCCGGGGCAGTGCTAGGTGGCCTGCTCATTGGCATCGCCGAAACTTTTGTGGTTGGTTACGGGCAAAACGTCGGCGTCCCCACCACGTTTCGCGACGCGGTCGCATTCGCAATTCTAATTCTCGTGCTGCTATTTCGGCCGACGGGCCTGCTCGGCTCGACGGTGCAAGAGAAAGTCTAGTTATTGCCGATTTGCGATTGCCAATTTCCGATTGAGACTTAATAGTTCCTTCTTTGCAATCGACAAGCGGCGTTCGCAAATTTAGAGATGCCCACTTTAGTCAAACGTCTGCTCGCCGCTCTTGTCATCGTCCTGCTGCTGATCGCCCTGAATTCTTACATGAGCGAGGCAGGACTTTTTGGCTTTGGCGTGCCACCTTACTACGCGCGCGTGATCATGTTGGCGGGCATCAACATCATCCTCGCCGTTTCGCTGAACCTCATCACCGGTTTCACGGGACAGTTCTCCATCGGGCATGCGGGCTTCATGGCGGTGGGCGCATACAGTTCAGCCTACCTCACGGTTTACTACGCGCAGGCATGGGAACGCTCGCTGGGCGGAATCGTCGGCGGCGGCCTGGCCCACGCGCTGATTTTCCTACTGGCAATTCTGGTTGGCGCGACCGTCGCTGCGCTAGCAGGATTGATCGTAGGCATTCCTTCTTTGCGGCTGCGCGGAGACTATCTCGCCATTGTAACCCTGGGCTTCGCCGAGATCATTCGCATTGTCATTCTGAACATCGACAAAGTCGGCGGCGCGACGGGCTTTACGGTTCCGGCTTACACCAACTTCCTCTGGGTGGGCGCGTTTGCTGTGCTGACAATTGTGATCGTCTACAACATCGTGCATTCGGATATTGGCCGCGCTCTTGTTTCCATTCGTGAGGATGAACTGGCCGCCGAAGCCATGGGCATCAACACGACTCATTACAAAGTTCTGGCATTCGTAATCAGTTCGGCGCTGGCCGGTATGGCTGGGGTTTTGTTCGGACACTACACGTCGTTCCTGAGCACGAATGATTTTCAGTTCATTCGCTCGTTTGAAATCATCATCATGATTGTGCTCGGCGGCATGGGCTCGCTGACCGGTGCGGTGTTTGGCGCGATAGTGATTACGATTATGCCGGAACTGCTGCGCCAACTGCCTGGCGACCTTTCGCGGTACCGCCTGGTGGTTTATTCAGCGTTGCTGATTCTGATCATGCTTACCCGGCCGCAAGGCATTCTGGGCACACGCGAATTTGGTCTCTCGTGGTTAAAGCGCGCGCGTCGCCGGCCGGAAGGCGATAAGCCTGTCGGTACCGGTGGCGTGCCCATCGCTGAACAGGAACCACCGTCCGCAATCGATCGCGCGAAAGAGGCAAAGAACCAATGAGCGGCGCGCCTGAACAGGACATAGTGAAAGCCACGAAGGAAGAATCCATCGTCACCGAAGCTGCGCGCGTCGTCGGCAGCCACCAGGGTCGCGCGTTTGACGTTGACGCGCGCAAGAGCGATGCACCGTTGGAAGCCATCAAATGCACAATCCAATTCGGTGGTCTGGTAGCGGTTAATGCTCTCGATATGAGTGTCCGGCGCGGCGAGATTTACGGCTTGATTGGACCAAACGGCGCGGGCAAGACCACTGTCTTTAACTTGCTCACCGGAGTCTATAAGCCAACTTCCGGCGAGATTTATTTTCAGGGCAAACGAATCGACGGCTTGCGCTCTTACGAGATTTCGCGGCGCGGAGTGTCGCGCACCTTCCAGAACATCCGCCTGTTCCCCAGCATGTCGGTGCTGGAAAATGTCATGACCGCCTGCCATCGCCACGCCAAGCAAAATTTATTCGACGCTATTATTCGCTCGCCTCGCTTTGAACGCGACGAAAAGGACCATCGCGAGTTTGCGTTGGAACTATTGGAGATTTTCGATCTCGCGCGGGTGCGAGATGAAGGTGGCACCAGTTTGCCATACGGCAGCCAACGGCGGCTGGAGATCGTGCGCGCGCTGGCGACGCGTCCGCAGCTGCTGTTGCTTGATGAGCCGGCAGCCGGCATGAACCCTTCTGAACAGGAAGATCTGATGCGCTTGATTCAACGAATCCGCGATCGTTTTTCGCTCACCATCCTCTTGGTCGAACACAATATGAAAGTGGTGATGGGCGTTTGCGAACGGATCCAGGTTTTGGATTACGGCAAGTCGATCGCGCTCGGTTTGCCGGAAGAGATTAAGAACGATCCGAAGGTTATTGAAGCGTATCTTGGGGACTAGGTCTTTGGTCTTTGGTTTTTGCGACAGCAGATTATTACCAATTCCAAAGACCAAAGGCCCAAGACCAAAAACCAAAACGAATTCAGTTTATGCTTAAGTTAGACAATGTCTCAGTTAACTACGGCGCCATCGAAGCGCTGACCGGAATCTCGCTGCATGTCGAGCAAGGCGAAGTTGTGACGTTGATTGGCGCGAACGGAGCCGGCAAAACCACGACGCTGCGAACCATCACCGGTCTGTTGCACCCACGCGCCGGCTCAATAACTTTTGAAGGCGAGGAGATTGGCGGGCGGCCCACTCATAAGTTGGTGGCGCGCGGTATCTCAATGTCACCCGAAGGCCGCGGCGTATTCGCGAACTTGTCGGTGCGCGAAAATCTACGGATGGGCGCCTACCTGAGGAAAAACAAGGGCGAGATCACTGAGGACATGGACCATGCGTTTCAAATGTTTCCCCGGCTGAAAGAACGCGAAGCACAAAAGGCCGGTACCCTCTCAGGCGGCGAACAACAGATGCTCGCCATCGGCCGCGCCTTGATGTCTCGACCTCGTTTGTTGTTGTTGGATGAACCTTCGTTAGGACTTGCGCCGTTGGTGGTCCATACAATCTTTGAGGCGATTGATGAGATTCGCGGCAAAGGAACAACGATTCTGCTGGTGGAACAAAACGCTCACGCTGCCCTGGGCCATTCCGATCGCGCTTATGTTTTAGAAACGGGACGGATTGTGATGGAAGGACCTTCGAAAGATCTCGCCGCTGATCCAAGAATCAAAGAAGCCTACCTGGGCGAGTGATGTGTCGCGCCCTTAGGGCCAGGCAGCAAGAAGAAATAGACAGGATTTACCTGATTAACATGAGCGGAGAAATACATGCTATCGGAATTGATTCCCAAATCTTGTCTATCTTGTTCATCCTGTCTTGGTTCTAAGATCGCCAGAGAATCAAAGTAACTTTCGAGCTGACCTTAAAGCTTCTGCAACTCGCGCGGGAGCAGTGCCGCCAACTTGTGACTTTGTAGCGAGTGTTTGCTCCAGCGTAAGACATTCGAAAACATCATTTTCGATTTTGTTTGACAGCGCGCGCAGGTCATCAAGCGGCAGATCAGCCAATTCGACGCCCTTCTCTATTGACTTCAGCACTGCCTTACCTACTGTTTCGTGCGCCTCGCGAAACGAAACACCTTTGCGCGCCAGGTAATCCGCAAGCTCGGTCGCATTCAACATTCCTATCATCGCAGCCGTTCGCATTCGTTCCCGATTGAGCGCCAGATTTTGCAAGACGATCGTGCTGACTTCAAGACTACCGGCAGTTGTATCGAACGCGTCGAATACTACTTCTTTATCTTCCTGCATATCCTTGTTGTAAGCGAGCGGCAAACCTTTCAACGTCGTCAGCAGCGCCGTTAAATCGCCAAAAACTCGTCCGGCTTTTCCGCGCACCAGTTCCATCGAATCCGGGTTTTTCTTCTGTGGCATCAGGCTCGAGCCGGTCGCCACGGCATCGCTCAATTCAAAAAAGCCGAATTCAGCAGTCGCATAAAGAATGATTTCTTCCGCGAGCCGGGACAGGTGGACCATGATTAACGAACAGGCGCCGGCGAACTCAACGCAGAAATCACGATCGCTGACCGCATCAATCGAGTTGCGCGAGACGCTATCAAATTCCAGCTCGCGCGCGACTGCTTCCCGATCGATCGGAAATGAAGTACCGGCGAGCGCGGCGGACCCCAGCGGCAAGACATTAACTCGTTTGCGAACTTCAGTGAGTCGCTCTCTGTCTCGCGCCAGCATTTCAAAATAGGCAAGACACCAATGCGCGAAAAGAATTGGCTGCGCGCGCTGCAGGTGGGTGTAGCCGGGCAGGATTGTTTCAATTTCCTGCTCCGCGAGATCAAGGAATGCCTGCTGAGTTTGTTTCACGCGCTCGGACAGTTGATCAAGCGCATCGCGCAACCAAAGCCGCAGGTCGGTGGCAACCTGGTCGTTGCGGCTGCGACCGGTGTGCAACTTCTTTCCCGGCTCGCCAATCATTTGTACCAGCCGGGCTTCGACAAACGAATGAATGTCTTCGGCGGGCTCCGCAAAATAATCCGCGCGGCTGGTCGCCTCATCCAGTATTGCTTGCAAGCCGGCTACGATTTGGTTCGCTTCTTCCCCGGTCAACACCCCCGCGCCTAATAACGCATTGCAATGGGCGATGCTGGCACGAATGTCTACCGCGAACAGTCGCCGGTCGAATGCGAACGACGAATTGAACTTCGCAAACGACGGGTCCGCCGCGCCCGTAAATCTGCCGCCCCAAAGTTTCTTGTCCAAAGTCATCGTGTTCTGCTTCCTTGACCGCTAACCATCCTAACTGCTAGTTTATGCATCTATGCATTAGTTATGCAAGTTGATTGCATAGAAACGGGCAAAGATGCGGAAAAGCCTGCGGCAAAAGCAGTTGTTGAGTCTGGTGCGCGCCAAGCCGTTTGCGAACCAGGCGGAATTGCGTGATTCGCTTGAGCACGCCGGTTTTGCTACGACGCAATCAAGCCTATCGCGAGACCTGGAAGAGTTGGGCATTGTAAAGCATCGCGGCCATTACGCGATCCCAAAATCCAATAGTGGCACGGCGCGCGGGCTGATTAGTCTTGATTTGTGTGGCGAGAATTTGGTGATAGCTCGAACTGAACCTGGTCTGGCGTCCGGCGTGGCCGTGGAAATCGACGGCGCCGTAATTTCTGGAATCGTCGGCACGCTGGCAGGCGAGGACACAATCTTTATCGCGGTCGGCGATCAGAAAGCGCAACGCATGGCGATGAAAAAGATTTGGGAGATTTTTGGATGATCTTTGTGCAGAGACTCAGCGAAGGATAGATTGAGATTCGATGGGCGATGAAAAAATAAACAAAATAGTCCTGGCGTATTCCGGCGGACTCGACACGTCTGTCATGCTGCGTTGGATTAAGGAGCGTTATAACTGCGAAGTGGTTTGTTACTGCGCCGATGTTGGCCAGGGCGACGAACTAAGTGGTCTCGAAGAAAAAGCGCTCGCCAGCGGTGCCTCAAAACTCTACGTCGAAGATCTGCGTGATGAGTTTGTTCGCGAGTACGTTTGGACCGCTGTCAAAGCGAACGCCATCTACGAGGGCGTCTATCTGTTGGGCACTTCCCTGGCACGTCCGGTTATCGCCAAACGCCAGATCGAGATCGCGCAAAAGGAAGGCGCCGAGGCCGTGGCCCATGGCGCGACCGGCAAGGGAAACGATCAGGTGCGTTTCGAGTTGACTTATTACGCGCTGCAACCCGACATCAAGGTAGTAGCTCCCTGGCGCGAGTGGGAATTCAAAGGCCGCAGCGACCTGATCGCTTATGCAAAGGAGCACAACATTCCGGTGACGGCCACGCAGCAGAAACCGTATTCAACCGATCGCAACTTGATGCACGTTTCTTACGAGGGTGGAATTCTCGAAGACCCCTGGGCCGAGCCGCCTGAAGACATTTTTCAAATGACCCGTTCGCCCGAAGCCGCCGCATCCGAGGCCGAATACCTTGAGTTGTCATTCGAAAAAGGCGAGCCGATTGCAATCAACGGCAAGACGCTTGCTCCGGTTGCACTGCTCGAAAGTCTAAACAAAATGGGCGGCTCACACGGCATTGGCCGCGTTGATTTAGTTGAGAACCGTTTTGTCGGAATGAAATCGCGCGGCGTCTACGAAACTCCCGGCGTCACGATTCTGCAGGCAGCGCACCGCGCGCTGGAATCGATTACGCTCGATCGTGAAGTGATGCATTTGCGCGACTCGTTGAGCGTAAAGTTTGCGGAAAGCGTTTACTACGGCTTTTGGTTTGCGCCCGAGTTTGAGTTGATGTGCAAGCTGATTGACGAAACGCAACAGAATGTTAGCGGCGACGTTCGTTTGAAGCTCTTTCGCGGCAACGCCATCGTTGTCGGCCGCCGCGCGCCAAATTCGTTGTACGACGAGAGTGTAGCGACGTTCGAAGCAGACACGGTTTACAACCAGCGCGACGCCGAGGGCTTTATCAAACTCAATGCGTTGCGGCTGCGATTGGGAAACAGGAATTAGAGTTGGTGAGGCGGGAATTATGAAGACATCATCCGAACAAATCACAATTATCGAAGTCGATAAGATTGGCTCAGCCACTTCCCCGCTCGGGCTGAACCGCACGATCCCAACTTGTGCTTCGTCAAAGACGCCGCTGGCTGGCGATGTGGTTGTAGTGCGCGCGCTGACTGACAGCGCTACCTATAACATGCTTGAATTGCCGAGCGGCCGGCTCGCGAAGATAAATCCGGGTGATGTTCTCGCCGGCGTGCTGGGACGACGGCGCGCGTTGAAAGGTTTCATGGGTGATGTGCCCGCGAGTGTCGCAGTTGGCGATCAATTGCACTTGCTGAACATGGGCGGCGTGATTGGCATCAGCACCGGCCACCATTCGGGTTTGAGCGATGCGATCAAGGTCGAGGTGCTTGGGTTCGCCTGCGATGAGAATGGCCGCACTTTAAATATTGCGGACGCTGCTTTGCCGGTGCAAACCGAACTCACCGAAACCGCGCCCATAATAATTATCGCGGGCACTTGCATGAACAGCGGCAAGACTTACGCGGCCACAGAATTGATCAAACAAGCTACTCGCGCCGGTCTGCGCGTAGCCGCGGCAAAACTTTCCGGCATTGCCTGCCTGCGCGACACGCTTAACATGGCGGATCATGGCGCAATTGCCACAGCAAGTTTTCTTGACTGCGGCTTGCCGTCGACCGTGGGGGCTGCGGATCTTCCGTCGGTCGCCAAAACAATTATTGCCAGACTTAACGAGAGCAATGCTGATCTGATTGTCATCGAACTCGGTGACGGACTGCTCGGCGGGTATTCGGTAGAGTCGATTTTCGAAGACGCGCAATTGCGCGAAGCTACCGCCGCGATCGTTTTTTGCGCTTCCGATTACGTCGGCGCCTGGGGCGGAATCGAACTGATGCGACGTCGCGGCATCGAAATCGACGTGATTGCTGGTTCCGTTACAGATGCGCAGATGGGTCAGGACTATATTGAGAAAGAGTTTGGAGTGCCGGCAGCGAACGCGCGTCGCGACGGCGCGAGATTGTTTGAACTGGTCAAACCGAAGGTTTCGAGTTTCGAGTTTCGAGTTTCGGGTTCGAATCCCGAAGAACCGAATCAAGCTGGTACCCAAAACCAGGATTCAGTTGAGGAAGTTTTGGCCCAGTGAACTCCAAACTCCAAACTCCAAACTCGAAACTCCGCGTCGCCATTTTTGGCGGCTCAGGTTACGGCGGTTCGGAACTGCTGCGCATTCTGCTGTTGCATCCGAATGTTGCGATCAGCTTTGTTACCGCCAACGAACAGGCAGGCAAGCGTATTGGTGAAGTTCATCGCAACCTTGCGGGACTGACCGATCTGGTTTTCTCTTCAGCGCCTAATAGCTCGTCGTCGTTAACCGATGTTGATTGCGTCTTCCTGGCGCTGCCGCACGGCCAGGCAATGGCGGTGGTTCCAACCTTGCCCCAGCACGTAAAAGCGATTGATTTGTCCGGAGACTTTCGTCTGCGCGACCAGCAGGAGTTCGAAAAACATTACAACCGCGCGCACACGGCAATGTCGTCTCAATCAGAATTTGTCTACGGCTTGACCGAAACGAATCGAGCGGCAATTCGAAACGCTCGGCTGATTGCTAATCCCGGTTGCTTTGCTACGGCAACGCTGCTTGGTCTCGCGCCGCTAATCGCGAACGGCGTCATCAACGGTCGCGTCATTGTCGACGCCAAGACTGGTTCGTCCGGCTCCGGCGCCAAGGCGGCGGCGAACACGCATCATCCGCAGCGCATGAACTCGTTTTACGCTTACAAGCCTTTTACGCATCAACACGTTCCCGAGATCGAACAGGAGTTGCGCGCGATTGGGGATTGGACCAGCGAGTTGGTTTTCATGACGCATTCGCTGCCCGTGGCTCGCGGCATCTTCGCATCAATCTACGTCGAAACAAGCAGC
This sequence comes from Blastocatellia bacterium, assembly GCA_031371765.1. GTDB lineage: Bacteria > Acidobacteriota > Blastocatellia > Pyrinomonadales > Pyrinomonadaceae > PSRF01. The sequence continues at coordinate 4,360 of JANMKA010000163.1, read as the reverse complement.
GACTTAGGTGAACCACAACTGCGGGAAATGTTTGCCGAGTTCTATCACGATTCGTTTTTCATACGATTGGTCGAAGGTTCGCCGGACATTAACTGGGTGAAGACAACAAATTTCTGCGACCTTGGTTTCGCAACGCGCGGCCGCAGCGTCGTTGTGTTTTCGGCGATCGACAATTTAGTGAAAGGCGCCGCGGGCCAGGCGGTGCAGAACATGAATTTGATGTTTGGACTTGATGAGAAGACAGGCTTGATGCTGGTGGGCACGAATCCATGAGTGAGAACGATTTCAAAGTTGCGCCGGTAAAGACGGAGGTTACGCTTGCCGATCTGGAAAAGATCGACATCCGCGTCGGCACAATTGTCGCAGTCGACAAAGTTGCGGGTTCAGACAAGTTGTTAAAACTAACTGTCAACTTTGGCGATCGGCAGCGGACAATTCTTGCGGGCATGAAACAGGAACGCGAGGATCCAGCCGAGATCGCCGGCAAGCAGGCGCTGTTCGTGGTCAATCTGCCAGCGCGGAAAATGATGGATCAACTGTCGGAAGGAATGTTGTTTGATATCGGTTTTGCTGACGGCGTCAAGCCTTGCCTTGCCGTGCCCGAACTTTCAATGCCAGATGGAGCGCGAGCAGGATGAGCACACCAAAGATTTCATTTAGCGATGTTGTCGCCAGCGAAGATCAGTTTCAGCTGGCGACTTACAAGAAGATGCCGATCGTCGCTGAACGCGGCGCAGGCGTTTGGATCTACTCGAGTGAAGGCGAAAAATATTTGGATTTGTACGGCGGTCATGCCGTGGCCGGCACCGGCCACTGTCACCCACACATCGTCGAAGCAATTCGTGAACAATCGGGAAAGTTGTTGTTCTATTCAAACCTTGTTTACTCGGAAGCGCGCGCGCGCGCGGCTGCGAAGTTAGTTTCAGTGGCACCGGCGCCATTGACCAAAGCGTTTTTCTGTAATTCCGGAACTGAAGCGAATGAAAATGCGATGCGCATGGCCCGCATGAAGACCGGCCGTGACAACATCATCACCTTTTCAGGTGGCTTTCATGGGCGCACCGCTGATTCGATCAGCGCGACCTTTCTGGGCAAGTATCGAGAGATCGGCAAGCCGAATGTGCCGGGCCATTTGCAGGCGGAGTTTGGCGACATTGAATCGGTCCGCGCGCTGGCGGATGAGACGGTTGCGGCTATTATGCTCGAGCCGATTCAGTCAATGGCCGGCGTGCGCTTGGCCGAGCCGGAGTTTTACAGTCTCCTGCGCGGCCTGTGCGATGAACGCGGCATCGTTTTGATTTACGACGAAGTGCAAACCGGCATCGGCCGCACCGGCGAATGGTTTTTTGCGGGCACCGACGCGGGCGCGCAAGTGGTTCCCGACATCGTCACGTTGGCAAAAGCGCTCGGCAGCGGTATTCCTGTGGGCGCCTGTTTAGTTAACGAACAGGTGGCGGCGAAGATTAAGGAAAACGATCTCGGGACAACTTTCGGCGGCGGGATGATTGCGATGGCCGCGGTTAACGCCACGCTCGAAGCGATTGAAGAAGATCGTATGCTGGAAAATGTGAGAACGGTTGAAGCGTATTTGCGCGAGCGGCTGAAAGAGGTTCAGCAGGTTGCGAGCGTTCGCGGCAAAGGGTTTCTGCTGGGGATCGAATTCGCGACTCCGGCTAAAGCAATTCACGAAGCGTTACTTGAACGCAGGATCATTACCGGCACTTCGAGTGATGCCAACGTGCTGAGACTTCTACCGCCATTGTGTTTGCAGCGACCTGAGGTTGACGTTTTCGTGGAAAAGCTCAGCGAGGTGGTTGCACAATCATGAGTGAAGCTAAGGCAACGAGCGGGGGCATGCCCCCTTCCCAACCTTGAGCTGCTCCGATTGGATTGCTTTGATCACATTGAAACGCTTACACAGGAGATCGTTGGAACGAAGCTTGGAAGTCTCGAGGTCGGGAAGGCGGGCGTGCCCCCCACCTTTTGGTAGGACGAATTTGTGAAGAATTTTCTGACAACCCTCGATTTGTCGCGTGATCAATTGAATCAGTTGATCGACGCTGCCTTGCGCTTCAAGACCGGCGCCGACAAATCCAAACCGCTCGCCGGGAAATCGATTGCGCTCGTCTTCTTCAACCCGAGTCTGCGCACGCGCGCGTCAATGCAAATCGGAATTTATGAACTGGGCGGTCATGCAGTCGTGCTTGAACCGGGCGGCACCAGTTGGACGCTGGAGCATCGCGCCGGCGCCGTGATGGATGGCGACAAGACTGAACATGTCGCCGAGTTTGTGCGCGTGCTCGGCCGCTATTGTGAAGCGATAGGCGTGCGCACGTTTGCCGCGTTGAAGAACTGGGATGAAGAACGTTCTGATCCAATCTTGAACGCGTTTGCCAAGTATTCGGAAGTCCCGATCATTAATCTTGAATCGGCGATGCATCATCCCTGCCAGGCGCTGGCGGACATGATGACGATTCGCGAAAAACTCGGGACGGAACGCAAACGCGTGGTACTGACCTGGGCTTGGCATCCGAAGCCTTTGCCGATGGCAGTACCAAACAGTTTCGCCCTCGCTGCCGCGCAGCTGGGACACGATCTGGTAATAGCGTATCCGACCGGTTATGAACTCGACGAAGAGCTAATGGAAACAATTACGCAGCGCGCGGCGGCGAACGGCGGCGGCGTCCAGGTTACGAAGAACATCGACGCGGCGTTCGACGGCGCTGACGTCATCTACGCGAAGAGTTGGGGAGCGAAGCAGTTTTACGGGACTCCGGAAAAGGACATCGAGTTACGAGCCCAGTATCGCGACCAGTGGATCGTCGATGAGCAAAAAATGGCGCGCACGAACAGTGGCATCTTCATGCATTGTTTGCCGGTGCGGCGAAATGTGATCGTCACCGATGGCGTGATCGATTCGCCGGCGTCCGTAGTAATTGACGAAGCGGAAAACAGGCTGTATGTGCAGAAGGCCATTATGACCAAAGTGCTGAGCAATAAGTGCTGAGCGATAAGTGCTGAGCAATGAGTGCTGAGCAATGAGTACGCCGGTACTCAGAACTCGAAACTAGAAACTAGAAACTCGAAACTCAGCACTCATTGCTCAGCACTAGGCCTAGACTATGCTTAATACCAACCAAGTCGGCGATCAATTACGACTCGACCTGTTGCGCGAGGCGCTGCCCTACATTCAACGCTTCCAGGGCCAGACCTTCGTCGTAAAACTTTCGGGCAAAGCCACGGAAGACCCCGAGAATCTGAGTTCGCTCGCCGAAGAGTTAGCCCTGCTGCATCAGGTTGGAATCCGCATCTGCGTCGTGCATGGTGGGGGCAAACAACTATCCGACCTCGCCTCGAAGTTGGGAATTGAGCAGACGATCATTGAAGGCCGGCGCGTTACCGACGATGCGACGCTTGAGATGGCGAAGATGATCTTCGCGGGCAAGATCAATACCGACATACTTGCCGCCTTGCGCAATCGCAGCATCGAAGCAGTGGGTCTTTCCGGAGTTGATGGCAACATCGTGCACGCTGAACGGCGTCCGCCGAAAGAGGTTTTGAATCGCGAAACCGGCGAAACTTCGCAAGTTGACTACGGACATGTTGGTGACGTGGTTGAGATCAATTCCCGTCTCCTCTCAGTGCTGTTGAATGAAGGTTACTTGCCGGTCATTTCTTCACTCGGCGCGGACCGCGAGGGCACGGTCTTCAACATCAATGCTGACACGATCGCCGCCGAGATCGCCATCCAGTTGAAAGCCGAGAAGTTGATTTTGCTTTCCGATGTTGATGGCATTTACCTGCGGCCCGGCGAGCCCGAAACGAAACTTTCCCGTCTCACTGCGGCTGAAGCCGACGCCATGATTGCCGACGGCACGGCAACCGGTGGCATGATTCCGAAATTACAAAGTATTACTGCGTTACTCAGTCGCGGCGTTCACAGCGCGCACATTCTCAGCGGCACCACTCGCAATGCCCTGCTTTCTGAGATCTTCACCGACAGCGGCACCGGCACCATGATCGTCGCGTAAAAAAAACCTTGCATCGCCAAATACTTTATTGACAGCCTGTCGGGTCAAACTTAGAATCGCCTTCGCTGTTTTTCCAACTCCCACTCAGAGGTCACGAAACCTATGCCTCACTCACAATTAAACAAGCGGAGCGGAAGATTACCTCCAGGCATTGCACTAATAATTGTTTCCCTCTTTTGGCTCTCGATTGGCCCTGCGACACTCGTACAAGCCGGGGACGCTGAGTATGTTGGCAGTTTGGATGGCCAATTGGTGCCGAACACCGATGGTCTTGACCAAATCATCTTTCGCCCGCTAAGGGATCTATCCAAACTGAAATTTGCCACGCC
>JANMKA010000106.1:0-7011 GCA_031371765.1 Blastocatellia bacterium | reverse complement strand
CTCGCGAGCAGCAGCCTGTTCGCGCTCGCCCACGGGACCAACGACGCGCAGAAGACGATGGGCAACCACCATCTCGGTCACGATCGCGCGCCGGTCTTCATTTGCCACCAGCGACGTCAGGTCGGTAGACAATTCTTCAGGCAACATCGCGAAAGTTTTCACGCCGGTATAAACAGAGGTGCAGTTTTGTTCCGCATGCTTATCGATGGCCGAACCTTTCGGAACGGAGGCATCGACATCGGCGATACCGATCAGCAGGCGTGTCTCGCCAGACGGCAGTCGCTCGGCAAACTCCACCTGATCAAGATCACGCGACGTCGTATTGTCGATCGACGACCACAACAACTCACGCAGGTCCTTGACGCCGGAATCGGCCGCGAGGTCGTGTTGGCCCGCGCTCACCACTCCCACCTGCTCAAGCACGGCAGCGTTGAAGTCAGGTTCAAAGCCGGCGTCGATCATTGTTTGCCGCGCGATGGCACGGATATCCGTTTGATGTTTGGGCGCAGATTGTTTGCTCATGGATTCGGAAAGTAAAGCCGAAAGCTGTTTGAACCTGTATTCCAGCCACCGTTACTTGTTTGCGATGCTTTTCGATTACGATAATCGCCCATGAAGATTGAGGTCATCGTCAATGCAAGTTCCGGCACTGGAGAAAACGCCGCGCTCCAGAAGCGTCTGGACGCGCTGTTCGCCCGCGATGGTGTGGTCGCCAACGTCGAGCTGGCGCAAAGTGGCCACAGAATAAGCGAACTTGCTAAACGCGCCGCGCTTGGCGATGCGGACATAGTTGTAGCGGGTGGCGGTGACGGCACCATCAACTCCGTCACATCACAACTTCTCAAAACTAAAAAGACGCTTGGCGTGTTGCCTTTGGGAACAATGAATCACTTTGCCAAGGACCTGCACATTCCGCTCGAGCTTGAGGCAGCGGTTGACACCATCATCAATGGTCATGTCGCCAAAGTCGATCTTGGCCAGGTCAATGACCATATCTTCGTTAACAATTCCAGCCTTGGCCTTTATCCAAGCATTATTCGCGAACGCGAGAAGCAGCAGCGTTTGGGTTGGGGCAAGTGGCCTGCTTATGTTTGGGCCGCGATTGCCGTGCTGCGCCGATATCCGTTTCTCAATGTTCGCCTGGCCGCCGACGGCAAAGAATTCACCAGCCGCACGCCTTTCGTTTTCATCGGCAACAACGAATACGAAATGGAAACGCTGAATGTCGGCGCGCGCGGCTGTCTCGATGCGGGTGAGCTGAGTCTTTACGTCACGAATCGAACCGGACGGCTGGGTCTGGTGCGACTGGCATGGCGTGCGCTGTTTGGCGGCCTGCGTCAGGACAGAGATTTCCTGGCGATGTGCACGAAAGAAATTTGGATTGAGACCAGGCACAAACGCATTCGGGTCGCGCTGGATGGCGAGGTAACGGTCATGGAGCCGCCACTTCACTATCGCGTTCTGCCGGGCAGACTGCGGGTTATGGCGCCGGCAAATATCAAAACGGCAAGCGAAGACTAATGCGCACGATTGTCCACCTTTCTGACATTCACTTCGGTCGCGTCGCTGAAGCGGTCGTTAGGCCGTTGATTGAAACCGTTAATCAGCTTGCGCCTGATGTCGTTGCGGTTTCCGGGGACTTGACGCAACGCGCGCGCTCTCATCAGTTCAAAGCCGCGCGCGCGTTTCTTGATGCGTTGCCTCAGCCACAGATTGTGGTGCCCGGCAATCATGATGTTCCGCTGCACAACGTCTTCACGAGGTTCGCTCAGCCGTTGCACAAGTATCGTCGCTACATTACCAACGACTTAAGACCCTTACATTATGACGATGAGATCGCGATGCTCGGCGTTAACACTGCGCGCTCGTTCACAATCAAGGGCGGGCGAATCAATCAGGGACAGGTTGACTGGATGCGCGACCGGTTCTGTTCATTTGATCCGGAGATAGTAAAGATCGTCGTTACTCATCATCCGTTTGATATTCCCGAGGGACACGACGAACGCAACCTGGTGGGCCGCGCGCGCATGGCAATGGAGCGGCTGGCAGACTGCGGCGCCGACGTTTTTCTCGCGGGTCACTTGCACGTCAGCCACACAACGCACAGCGCCAGACGTTACAAAATTAAGGGACACTCAGCGCTCGTGGTCCAGGCGGGAACAGCAACATCCGATCGCGGGCGCGGCGAGGCGAATTCGTTCAATGTCATCCGGGTTGAGCGGCCCAACATTTCTGTCGAACGATTGGAATGGCTGCCCGAACGCGGGGCATTTGAGCCCACCGAGATTGAAAACTTTCGCCACACGCCGGATGGTTGGATCCGAATTTGGTGACTCTGAAGAAGTGAACCTTTAGCTTGACTCTAAACCGAGCTGGCCCATGAATTTGAGGTAATGCTTCCGTGACTGATGAACGATTAGCAAAACAGGTTCGGGCTCTGCACCTGGTCGCGGGACTGCTCGTCTTTGCGGTCATGACGCTGACGCTGGGCGAGATTGCCGAAGATGTGCGCGACGGCGAACCGCTGACGCTCGCCGACGTTCGTTTCAGCAACTGGCTCCATACGAATGGTTCGGCGCCGTTGACGAAAGTGATGTGGATAATCACTTCGTTGCATGCATCGGTTGTTGTCTGCGGCGCGGCGCTGTTAGTCGGTCTTTATCTTTGGCGGCGACGCCAGCATTTTTGGGTGGTGGCCTTATGGCTCTCGGTTTTTGGCGGCTTGCTGCTGAACAACATCCTTAAGCTGATTTTCCACCGAGCTCGACCTCACTTTAGCGACGCCGTTCAGTCGTTAACTACTTACAGCTTTCCGAGCGGGCACACGATGATCTCGACAGTCTTCTACGGCGCGCTCGCCGCCTTCGTCATTGCGAACAGCAAAAGTTGGCCGCTAAGAATGCTAGCCGCTGCTCTAGCGCTGACGCTGATTCTGTTAGTTGCGTTCAGCCGAATTTATCTCGGCGCCCACTACCTCAGCGACGTGCTTGGCGCGATGGCCGAAGGCCTTGCCTGGATCGCGTTGAGCTTGACCGGCCTCTATTACTTCTGGAATCGCAACCAGGCCCGCTGATCTATCCTCGGCTGTCCTCGCGGCGCTTTTTTCGCACTGATTTATTTCCGCACAGCGAGTCTCGATCAAACCTTTGCAAACGATGGGTTCTAATGCAGTCATCGAGTTGCGTAATCTTCTCAAACCTCAGAAAAGATTGGAACAAAGCGGGCACGACCAGCCGGCCGGGGGGCGGTACAGGCGTTGCACTAAGCCCAGCCAACAAGGCCATTTTGTTTGTGCACCGGGATAGTTCGAACAACTGGAGGTCCGGCAATGAACGTCCGCAACGTTTTTTCACGCCACGACAGTGTCACCCTGAATGGTCGCTCACGCTCTCGTTCAACGCGCCCGCGATCAACCCACCGCAACGCCTCTAACGCGTCGCCACGAAAAACCTGGCTCAAGAGTGGCGGAGCGGCTCCCGATTACGATCTGCAAGAAGTTGTAGCGCAGCGATTCATGAGCATGAACGAAGCACACGATCGGATCCGCATGAAGCTTTTGGCTGGTCGTTAGCTTGTCCAATAAGAAGCAAAATAAGCCACGCGATTCAAGTTGAACGTCCACGAGAATTGCCTGCCTCATCGCCCCAGCGGGGCGAGAATTTATAGCCTGGTGCTTTTTTTATTTGCTCTTTAGCTCCATCAGGAGCGCCACCGTTTTCCGGCTGCTCTCTCACCGTTGAACGTTTCGCTCCGCTGGGGCGAGATCTTTTTGCTTTGCGGTGTCAGCTATAAACATTTCGCTCTGCTGGAGCGAAGCGCTTCAATATTTCCTGTTTCCTGTTTCCTGTTTCCTAAACGACGTTGACTTGTAGGAATGCGATGAACTAGTTTAGGCGGCATCATGAAGTACCCCCGCTGCTTCGCTATTCTGATTGCGATTTCGACTCTGTTCCCGCTAGCCTCCGCGGCCGGCAGCGCAGGCCAGACTAACAAGAAGCCAGTCAAGCCTCCGCCGCATTCGAAACCTGCCAAAGCGGCGCTAACTCAGCCGGAACTGCTCAGTTCTCCGCAGGAACGAGAAATTCTTGCCGAGATCAATTTAGCCAGAACCAATCCGGCGCTCTACCTTAACTACCTTGAAGATTTCAAAAAATTCTATCGCGGCAAAGAAATAAAATATTCGGACGGCTCGACGCTGGTCACAAACGAAGGCATTAGCGCCCTTGAGGAAGCCATTGCCTTTGTACGTCCATTAAAGCCTTTGCCGCCACTCGAACTTCGCCAGGGTCTCATTCTGGGAGCGAAGGACCACGTAAACGATCTGGTAAAGACAGGACAGAGCGGTCACCGCGGTTCGGACGGCAGCATGCTGGAGAATCGTTTGAATCGCTACGGAAACTGGAGCGTGTCAGTGGGCGAGGACATCGTGTACCGCAGTCGTAAGGCACGCGAGGATGTGATCGCTCTAATAATCGATGACGGAGTGAAATCGCGTGGCCACCGCAAAAACATTTTCAAGTCAGACTTTCATGTTATCGGCCTGGCGTTGGGCTCCTCTTCCAAAACGCCGCCGATGTGCGTGATCACTTTCGCCGGCGGCTTTGCGGATAAAGGCAGCAACAACCCGCTCGTACCTACCGCACAAAAATTCTGAGTTTGGTTTGAAGCGACCGAGTGTCATGAAGTCAGTACCGTCCGCGGTAGCGGACGGGTGCATGCATTGATTGCCGATTGGCAATTGCCGATTTCCGAATGGCGTGTAGCGATCGTGGCAATTGGCGATCGGCAATTGAAAATTGGCAATCACGATAATTTCCCCGTCCCGTTTGACAGTCATAAATGCCTACGGTAAGTTTATTCGCTTACGGCCAGCAGCAATTTCTCACCATATGCGTCCCGTTCGTCTAGTGGCCTAGGACACCGCCCTTTCACGGCGGCGACACGGGTTCGACTCCCGTACGGGACGCCACTTATTATCAACAGCTTACAGTCTCCCGCGAGGTGGCTGTCGTTGTCTGTGGACACATTCAAGGACACATTCACGCTTCTAAAGTGCTTCAATCGCGTCTAAGTGGAAAAACTGAATAAGCAAATCATAGCTGCAAAAAACTGTAACTAGATTAGCTCGACTTGACTCGTCGATGCTTCTTTACGGATTGGTTGCTCGGTCTCCCCGGCTTGCGTTCCGCGACTAACTCTAGGTCGCTCTCCCGAACCAAGTGGTCCCGTCCGAATTGCTGCGATGGTAGACGACCGACTGCGATTAGGGCTTGAACCCGTCGAATTCCGACGCCCAGTCGTTCGGCAACCTCCGGCGTCGTCAGCATTGCTTCTTTAACCATGACGCGAGTATGCCACTTCAACAGCGTGATCGACTGGGTTTCAACGGTCTTCAAAGATGTCCATAAAGAAATGCAGGGTCTGGAGTGGGGCAGGCTCTACGAGCAATATCACTCCCGGTCACACGATTCAGCAAAGGTGTCTGCTGACGTGAAGCGGCTATACGGCAATCCGTACATTAAGAAAAAACGCGGGATATTCGAATTTATCCTCGGCGGTCAGCAGGATTTCAGGCTGCTGGAAGTGCGCGTGTTCGACGATGCCACCAAGCACTCAGTCTACAAGAAGCAAACGAGCGCGGCCGAGGCTAAGCAGAAATCCAACTGCCCGCTCTGCGCCGTGGGGCACGACTCGAACAAGAGCAGAATCTACAAGCTCGAGGAAATGGACGCGGACCACGTTGCAGCATGGAGCAAGGGCGGCGGAAGCTCTGTTAAGAACTGCCAAATGCTCTGTGCCACTCACAATTGCGCCAAAGGCAACCGATAATATCGGGTGTGACAGTAGCATAGCGCGGCGCCGGAGCCTCCTCCCGCTCTTTCCGAAAAGTATTAAATGTGCGCCTCTTTCTCCCAGCCCATTTTGTGCTACAGCCGTTTCTCTGCCCCGCTCGCGATCCGAAAAAAGCTCGTTGCACGTGTGGCACAAAATTGGGTTTTGCGTCTGATAATGTCCAGTATGTTATTGGTCTCTTTAACAGATGCAGTCACTTACAAGAGCATAACTCCTCGGTTTGTGCCATCGATAGGAATGCACAAGATGTTGTGGCTGGAATTCACGTTTTTGCGATAAAAAGGACCGGTAGGATCAGAAGGTTTTGCTCACCGACTTTTTTCATTCGTCCGATCAGTCAACCTTCAATATCGCGTGTAACGGATCACGTTGGCCCGCAGCTCGAAGCGGAACTCGTTGAACGAGCGCCCCACGGGCACGATCTCTATCGGCCCGCGTACACGGTTGCGCGCATATTCGATGTGAAAGTTGACGAGCTTACGCGTGAACGGCAGGTTGTAATTTATCCCGGCTCGGAGCGCCTGCTGGAGAGCGGCGCCGTCGATCATGCGCCGGCTCAGGCGCACCACGTCGTAGCGGACGAACGGGTCGAGGTCGCCCGCGCGCTCGTAGCTGAAAACCGAGAACTGGGCCTGGGCGTAGCCGCCGCCCACGTTCGTTCGGCTTCGCGAGAAGTTTGATTGCAGCCCTTCTGCTTCCAGCAGAAACGGGCGGTTGCCCAAGCGCGCGGTGTACGCGACATCACCCTCGAAGGTAATCTTGTTTCCGGTCGCCTCTGTGCCGCCTAGCGCTTCAGATGAGATGGGCGTCGAGAGCGTGAACGTGCGGTTGCGGATGTCGCGGGTGTGATCAACACCCGTGCCGAGGACGAGCTTGCGCCCGCGTTGCTCGTCGTTGATCGCAACAATTGTCAACTTCGCCGCGAAGGAGTTCCCGACCACGTATCTGGAGACGGGCTGGTTGAGCGAGCCGCGGTTGTCCTGCGCTGAGAAGGCGATGGAGTAACGCGGCGAGAGCGCCTTCTGCACCTCGACACCGAACTGCGTGCCGAAGCTGTTGACGCTCCCGTGCTCTTCCAGAATCAGCGAGCGGTTGATGGTCGGGAGATTTCCCGACGAAAGGTTATCCTCGCGCGAGAGGATGTGCGTGTTCTCCCCG
>JANMKA010000073.1:0-36840 GCA_031371765.1 Blastocatellia bacterium | reverse complement strand
ATGATCGCCGGAATTCCGTTGGCGGCAATGACGGCCGTCTATACCGCATATCTTTTCGCGCAGGCAAAGGCGCGCGACATGTGGCAAAACCCGCTGCTGCCGCCGCATCTATTGGTTCAGGCGCTGTTGCTTGGTTCGGCTGTGTTGCTGCCATTGGTGATGTACCTTGAACTAAATCCGACCCGTCCGGTTTCGATCATTGTGCCGTTGACCTGGTTGTTCGCAATATCCAGTCTTATTCATGTGCTGATGATTTGGGGCGAAGTTTCCCTAACTCATCCAACCGCTCACGCCCGCCTCGCGATTTGGGAAATGGTGCGCGGCCGTTACAAAAATGATTTTTGGATGGGAACTATCCTGTCGCTCGCGGGCGGAGTCATTCCCCTGCTCGCTCTGGTTGGTGTGATAGCGCCAGCGATGGCCGTGGCAGGCGCACCGTTGGCTTTAGTGGGAATGATGCTTTTCGAAAACGCTTACGTGCAGGCAGGACAGTCAGTGCCATTAGCATGAATGTAGTGAAGTTTGAAGAGCGGGGGCCTGCCCCTTTCTGACCATGAGACTTTCATAAGGTCAGAAGTGTCGTGCAGGTTCATTCGGTTTGATGGCTTTATTGAATTCGCAGATTGCAATGTCCAAAGTCGAAGTCAACATTGACAACCTCAAAGGTTGGGAAGGGGGCATGCCCCCGCTCTTCCTGAAATGTTCGCTCCTATGAAAAACGAAGAAGGCGTTAGTGAGACATTTTATCCCGGCCCAAGCCGCAGTCATCTCGCGGCGTTTCCGCCGAAGGAGCGCTGGGACAACTGGACCGAGCTTGATTCGCAGGCGTGGCCCAAACGCAAAGAAAGACATTACTCGTTAGTTCCCACCACTTGTTTCAACTGCGAATCTGCCTGCGGTCTGCTGGCTTACATCGACAAAGTCACCGGCGAGGTGCAGAAGTTTGAAGGCAATCCCGAGCATCCTGGTTCGCGTGGACGCAACTGCGCCAAAGGTCCGGCAACACTCAACCAGATCCACGATCCCGATCGCGTTCTCTTTCCACTAAAGCGCGCCGGGAAACGGGGCGCAGGAAAATGGGAACAGACAACCTGGGACGCGGCGCTTGATGATATCGCCGCGCGTATTCGCAAAGCGATTATTGAAAACCGTCGCAACGAAATCATGTATCACGTCGGTCGTCCTGGCGAGGATGGTTTCACCGAACGCATTCTCGCGGCCTGGGGCGTTGACGGTCACAACTCGCACACCAACATTTGTTCGTCCGGCAGTCGCGAAGGTTATCAACTCTGGATGGGGCTTGATCGTCCCAGCCCCGATCACGCAAACGCGAAAGTTATCCTGCTGATCAGCGCGCATCTTGAGTCTGGTCATTACTTCAACCCGCACGCGCAACGCGTCATCGATGGCAAGGCCAATGGCGCGAAGTTGATCGTGTTTGACACGCGCTTGTCGCATACCGCCACGCACGCCGACTACTGGGTCGCACCTTACCCCGGGTCGGAAGGCGCGATGCTGCTGGCGATCGCGAATTATTTGATTCAAAACAATCTCTACAATCGCGAGTTTGTGAGGCGCTGGTGGAACTGGGAGGAATACCTGGAAAGCAGTTCCGAGTTTCGAGTTTCGAGTTCCGAGTTAAGTCATGCCAACACCGAACAAGTTTCAAAGGATCGGGACTCGAACGCTAATTCGCAGGTTGGGAAGGTGGGCATGCCCGCGCCAACCTTTGAACAATTTGAAGATCGCCTAAAACAACTCTACGCCGAATACACTTTTGAATTTGCAGCGCAGGAGTCCGGCGTTGACGCCAAGACAATTGAAGAGATCGCCAAACTAATCGCCACCGCCGGCACGCGGTTCTCCAGTCACAACTGGCGCAGCGTTACCTCCGGCGTCAGTGGCGGCTGGGCAGTGGCGCGCGCAGTCTTCATGCTAAATGCGTTGCTGGGCGCGATCGCGACCGAGGGTGGCGTGTTTCCTAATGCCTGGAACAAGTTCGTCCCCAAGCCGATTTACACGCCGCCTCACCCGCAGATGTGGAACGAAACGCAATGGCCGCGCGAGTACCCGCTGTCAATGCACGAGATGTCGTTTCTGCTACCGCACTTCCTGCGGGAGGGGCGAGGAAAGCTTGACGTTTATTTTACGCGTGTCTACAACCCGGTCTGGACCAATCCCGATGGCTTCTCCTGGATCGAAATGTTGACCGATCCCGATCTGGTCGGCTGTTATGTGGCGCTGACACCGACGTGGAACGAGACGTCATATTTCGCCGATTACGTTTTGCCGATGGGCCATGGCTCAGAACGCCACGACATTCATTCTTACGAAACGCATGATGCGCAATGGCTCGGCTTTCGCCAGCCAGTAAAGAAAGCAGACAAGCAGCGCGACGGTGAAACGATTGATGACACGCGAGATGTGAATCCTGGCCAAGTTTGGGAAGAGAACGAATTCTGGATGGAACTGACCTGGCGCATCGATGCCGACGGCAGTCTCGGCATTCGCCAATACGTTGAGTCAAAGAAAAATCCCGGCACGCGCCTGAGTGTCGACGAATATTACGGGTGGATGTTCGACAACTCGGTTCCGGGTTTGCCGGCGAAGGCGGCGGCCGAAGGTTTGACGCCGTTGGAATTCATGCGGCGCTACGGCGCTTTTGAAGTGAAGCAAAAAGTCGGCGCGATATATGAAGAACCCGTTCCCGAAACCGAGCTCGAAGACATACGCGAAGATGCGCGCGGACGTGTGTTCACCCGCGCCGCAAAACCCGCTTCGCCAAACGTGGTTCCTGTTCCCAGTCCCGATGGCGACGCTGAAGGACGCCGTCTCGTGGGCGTAAAAGTGGATAACGAAATCAAGCGTGGTTTTCCCACGCCAAGCGGCAAGCTGGAGTTTTATTCGCGAACGCTCGCGGATTGGGGCTGGCCCGAGTTTGCTTTGCCAACTTACATGAAAAGTCACGTCCATCCGGATAATCTCGAACCGGATCAAACAATTCTGATTTCAACCTTTCGTTTGCCGGTGCAGATTCATACGCGCAGCGCGAACGCCAAGTGGCTTGACGAGATAGCCCACACTAATCCGCTTTGGATTCACACGAATCACGCCGCGAAACTCGGGGTGCGCACCGGCGATTTGCTGCGCGTGGAAACGGAAATTGGTTATTACGTGGTGCGAGCCTGGGTTACGGAAGGCATTCGGCCCGGCATCGTTGCGTGTTCACATCACATGGGCCGCTGGAAAACGGGCGAACAAGCTGAGCAGGGACAACGCCAGTTGATGGCGACGGTGAAGTTGGACCATGAAGGAACCGAGTGGGGACTCAAGCGCGAAAAGGGCGCCGAGCCTTACGAGTCGAGCGACCCGGACACGCTGCGCATTTGGTGGAGCGACGTAGGCGTACATCAGAACATGACTTTTCCAGTTCACCCAGATCCGATTTCGGGAATGCACTGCTGGCACCAGGCCGTGCGCGTCACGCGCGCAAAGGAAGGCGACAACACCGGCGATGTGTTTGTTGACACAACAAAGTCGCGTGAGGTTTATCGCAAGTGGCTCGAGCTGACCCGGTCCGCAGATGAGTTTTCACCCGACGGCACGCGCCGGCCCTACTGGATGCTGCGGCCGCTGAAGCCGTCGCGCGATGCATATAAGTTGCAGCCCATGAATCAGAATGGAGACGGCAATAACCAATGAACGTAAAGCGCCTAACTCCAATTCTCAACGTCTCAAACATTCAGGAAAGTTTCGCCTGGTTTGAGAAGCTGGGTTGGCAGAAAGGATGGGACTGGGGCGACCCGCCTTCGTTCGGTGGTGTGTGCAGTGGCGAATGCGAAATCTTTCTTTGCCAGGACGGGCAGGGATCACGCGGCGGCCCGATGCCGCGTCACGTTGGGGACGATGATACCGGCGGAGTTTGGATGAGTTGGTGGGTAGCGTCGCCGTCCGAGGTTGATGCAACTTATCAACTCGCTCTGGACCAGGGTTTGATCGCGACCATGCCACCCACTGACGAGCCGTGGGATGTGCGCGAGTTTCACCTCCGCCATCCGGATGGTCATACTTTTCGTGTGAGTGCAGGATTGGTATAAGAATGATCTGACTAGCGGTATAGATTTTGAGTCTGTGCTGAAATTCTTTACCGCGAAGCGGTTCAGTAACTTAGCCCAGGGTTGCCCGCGTCGCGCGGCTACCCTAGGTAACAGGTTAACAATATGAATAACCACCCCATCGGGGTCGTGTCGGTATCGAACGCGGCCCAACGTTAGGCCAGACGCAACCCCTTCGGGGTGAAACCTCTTCTACAATTCGAATCCCAGGGTAGCCGCGCGGCGCTGCTACCCTGGGCTAAGTTACCTAACCGCTTCGCGGTACAAACCCAAGACGAAGCTTGATCAGATCGTCCTTTAGTCTGTGTCCTCAAAACACCACAGACTAGAGTCCGTACAACTTAGGATCCAGTCTTTACTTTTTGACACTTCGCGCAAAAGTAAACGATTCGCGTTCGTTCTTCTTCATCCTCCGCTCGTTCCCGGTTATTCGTTTTTTGCCTGAGCTGTCTGATTTTCTCGCCACATCTTAGACACGGTAGGTTTGTGCGACGAAACACCAAGTGCCGGGTGCCATATTCCCGGCCTGGTTGATATACGAGAGACGGATCGGCTGCCATTCTTTCTCGATCTTTTCTAGCGGCCGTAGCTCCTCGTTTGTATGCGGCACGCGCTAACCGCGGAACGGTTCTAAGCAAACAGCTCAAATTCCGCTCAGTAAGATCAATTACCCTGCGCCAGGGATCCAGCCTACACGCGAACAGAATCTCTGCACGCAAATAGTTGCCTAACCCGGCAACGATGCGCTGGTCCAACAATGCTGCGCCAATTGGGATTTCGCGGTTTTCCGGCAAGAGCAAGCGGCGCTGAAACTCCACCTGATCGAATTTTCGATTGTAAGGCAGCGCGTCCGGGCCAAGCGTTGCGAGGATTTCTATTCTTTCGTAGGGATCGCCTTGAGCAACATTAAAGATAGGAGCAGACAGGAGAATCGCAGCCCCGCCTGCGACCACAATGCGCGCGCGTTCACGCCGATCCTTCTCAGGCAACTCGACTATCGCAGACTGTTTTCCCTTGTTGTTAGCAGTGGTTGGTGCAAACGTTTGCCAGCGTCCCCACATCATGAGGTGCGAGTGAAAGAAAAATCCGCCTTCGATATAACCGATCAGGTGCTTGCCGTGTGAGACTACGCGCTCGACTCGCTGACCCAGCAGGCGACTCTCATTGTCCTGCAACCAGGCGCGTGCCTCGCGCGTGCGCGCTTGCAGCGAAGTGATCTTCCGCCCGCTCAATACTGCAGCGAGCGCGTCAGCATATTTGCGAACCTCCGGGCCTTCGGGCATATCGCAAGTTACGTCTACTCAAACCATCACGGAGGAAGCAAGCCGGAAAGCTATTTGAGATCCAGCTTCTTGTTTTCGCCGAAGTCGGGCTGCTTCCCCGTAACCAGCGAGGAAACGAAACTCAACGCAAAGCCGATCGTGCTGGAGGGACTGTCCCAGTACTCAGCTTTTTCGAGACTGATGCGCAGCAACGCGATCTCCGGATCGTCCTTGCCTTGGGGAAACCACATCTTGAACTCGGGCTTCCACAGTTCTTCGATCTTTTGGCGGTCGCGCACCAGCTCGGCAACCCCAGTCAGCGAAACGTAATGCTGGTTTTTCGGATCCGCAAAACTGACGTTAACTTTTGGTGATCGGCCGACTTCACTCACTTTGTGCGAAGAAACGCCCGTAAAAAACCAGAGGTCGCCATTGGGATCTATCTCTCCATTCGCTGACATGGGGCGACTATGCAGGTCGCCTTCCTCGTCAAGCGTAGTCAACATACAGAAATCGATGTCCTTAACCAGCGCACGAACTTTTTGCAACTCGCCTTGTGCCTCCGTCATAATTCCCCTCATTCATGAATAAAATATTTGCCGAACATTTTGATTTTGAGCCGACAACATCACGGATACATGTCGCGGCTGGTACAAACATTTCAAGATGGCTAAACATGTTCAGCTTGAGCCCGAGACCATATTGCTTTACTTCGGTTAGTCTGATATTAGACTCAAGCAAAGCTCAGAAAGCGATATACATCTATGTATTTCAAACAATTCTACCTAGGCTGTCTGGCGCACGCGTCTTACCTGATAGGCTCGGAAGGCGAAGCGGCGGTGGTCGATCCGCAACGCGACGTCGACGAGTACATCCAGGAAGCCGCCGCGCACGGATTCAAAATCAAATACATTATTGAGACGCACCTGCACGCTGATTTTGTGAGCGGCCATCGCGAACTTTCAGAGCGCACTGGCGCTGAGATTGTCTTCAGCAGAACGGCGCAAGCCACGTTTAAGCATCGCGCAGTCAAAGATGGTGAGGAGTTGAAGCTCGGAAAAATCAGTCTGCGGATAATGGAAACTCCCGGTCATACGCCGGAGAGTATTTGTATTTTGGTCACGGACACAGAGGTTTCCAATCAACCGCAAAAGATTTTGACTGGCGATACTTTGTTTATTGGCGATGTGGGCCGGCCCGACCTTGCCGGCGGCAAAGGCTACACACCACAGATGATGGCCGGGATGATGTACGACACGTTGCACGAAAAACTGTTGCGGCTGGCAGACGATGTCGAGGTTTTTCCGGCACACGGCGCCGGCTCGATGTGCGGCAAGAACATGTCAAACGAAAGATCTTCGACCATAGGCGAGCAGCGCAAGTTCAACTACGCGCTCAAGCCAATGGCGAAAGAGGAATTCGTGCGCCTGCTGACTGTCGATCTCGCTGAAGCTCCCGCTTACTTTCCCAAAGACGCGGAGATTAATCGCACCGGCGCAGAGGCTTTGAGTCAATTGAGCAAACCGGAACCGTTATCGGCGGATCAGGTCCGTGCCCTAACGCCGCAAACTAACAGGTTGCTTTACGATGGGTCGCAAACAGAGAAAGCGCGTTACATCATCCTCGATGTGCGTACCGCCGCAGAGTTTGGCGCGGGACATGTGCCGGGCTCGTTGCACATCGGTTTGGGTGGACAGTTTGCGATCTGGGCGGGCACGCTGATTCCGCTACCGGCGCCGATTGTCATCGTGGCGGATTCGGAGTCGCAGGTTGCCGAAGCGCAAGTGCGGCTGGCGCGCGTCGGCATCGAAAATGTGAAAGGATACCTCGCCGGTGGCATGGACGAGTGGCAACGTTCCGGGTTTGAACCAGCAACAGTTCCGCAAATTTCAGTCGACGACTTAAACGCAATGATTCTGGAGCAACCGCCGTTGCAGATCATCGATGTGCGGCATCCGCCGGAATACGCCAGCGGTCACGTGCCGCACGCGCTTCATGCGCCGCTCTCAACTCTCTCCCAAACCCTCAACAATTTATCGCTTGATCCAGCAAAACCGACGGCCGTGATTTGTGCCGGCGGCTTTCGCTCGAGCGCGGCCACCAGCATTCTGCAGCAGAACGGCTTCGCGAACCTGCTGAACGTCACCGGCGGCACAACCGCCTGGATCAACGCAGGCCACCTTACAGAGCCGTAAATCGTGAATCGTAAATCGTAAACGGCAATTTTACTATTCACTATTTACCATTTACGATTTAGTCGCTTTGGATCCATTTACCTTCAAACTTCTAATCTCGATCGCCATCGTGGTCATCGCCACCATTCACGGTTACGGCGCGGCGTGGCTGGCGATCTGGATGCTGTTTCACCCTTACCATCCGGTAAAACTTTTCGGCATCACGATCTGGCCGCAGGGCATGATCCCGCGTCACCGGGAAAAACTGGCGCAATCAATCGGCAACGCAGTGGGCAACGAACTGGTTTCGCAGGAAACGGTTTTTGATGCGTTGTTTGAAACAAGTTTCTTCGAACGCAAGGTCGAGGATTTTGTCGGCGTCTACACCGGCGAGTTGCTGTCTACGGTCTATCCGTCATTCATCGAAGCCCTGCCGGCGCAGGTGCGCGCGCCCATTCTCGACACCATCTCAGCGTTGCAATACCGGCTGGCCGATTACATTGCCGCCATGTTGAAAAGCGAAGAAACCGCCGTCGCCATCGGCCGTTTTGTTGACGCCCGGGTAGATGAGTTGCTCGAACGCCGAATTGAAAACACGTTAAGTGAAGATGTATTTCACGAGATCGCGGGGTTCGCTCAAGTGCGGTTCACTCGACTGGTTAATGAAGAAGGATTTGAGCGGAAGATTGGTGATTTTGTTTCCGGGCGTCTCGACGATCTGGCAAACAGCACCGAGACGCTTGCGGAAACCTTTACTCCGGAAACGGTCGCGTTTCTGAAAGAGCGCATTGACAGCCAGGTCCCGCCCATCGTTCATCATCTCGCCGACATCGCCACCAGTCAGAACACTCGGAAACAAATCGGCGCGCTCATCAAACGCGAAGTTGATGATTACTACGAACAGCTTTCGCTGATCAAAAAAATCTTTATCTCGCGTGAGCGTATTCACCGCGAAGTTGATGAGCTCGTTAATAAAACTCTACCGACAAGGATCGAAGAATACCTGCGCGGTCCGGCGTTTGAGCAGGAAGCCGAAGCGTTTTTGAACGCGACCATCGATAATGTTTTGGCGCGGCCGTTGAATGTTTTGTTTGGTCAGATTGAGTCGGAAAAATTTGACTCGATAAAAGACCAGATTACGAAACGCATCGTCGAGCTGGCAAAGGGCGAGGAACTGTCTGCATCCGTTTCTAATTACTTTAATGATGCTTTCAGCCGGCTGCGGACCCAAACCCTGGGCGATGCATTAGCGCAACTAGATCCTGATGCAATCAGCCGCGCAAAAGAGTTTCTAACCAGGGGTCTGCTGGGATTATTGTCGCGCGACGACACGGCGAAAACCATCAACCTGGTTCTCAGTTCGCAGGTCGAGCGGCTGCTGATTTCTCCGATTGGCAGGTTGGGCGATCACGTTTCGGAACATTCAATGAAGCGGGCCAGTGCGGCGCTGGTGGAACGAATCACCACCGCTGCGCGGGAACGCTTGCCAAGCGCTATTGCCGAGTTTGATGTCGGGGGGCTGGTGCGGAAGAAGGTGTCAGACTATCCGATCGAGAAGCTGGAAGTGCTGGTGTTGTCGGTGGCGCAACATCACTTGAAGACAATCGAGTTGTTTGGAGCTGCCATTGGCCTCTTTATTGGCGTCGCCCAGGCAATTTATTTCTGGCTGACCTACGTGCCCAAAGGGCCGTGAAATCGTAAATCGTGAATCGTAAATAGAAGACTTCGTGCGGGACGAGACTAAGCTAACGTTCGCAGGGTGTTTTCACTGCTTTTCTGCAAGCTCTTTCATGCGCCGGTCACATTCTTCAGGCGTCAGGTCTTCGATGTGGGTCGAGACCAGCCAGACATGCCCAAACGGATCCTCGAGTCGCCCTGAACGATCGCCATAAAACTGATCCGCAACTGGAAGCAAAACTTTCGCGCCGGCGGCTACGGCCTCTTCAAAGAATGCGTCGACATCCTCAACATACATGTGCAGGCGCACCGATGACCCGCCGAGAGTCTTGGGGCTGAGGTTGCCATAGTCCGGATATTCATCGGCAAGCATGACCAGTGCATCGCCGATCTTAATTTCGGCATGGCCCAAGGTCTCATCTGGACCGGGCAGGCGCATCAATTCCGTGGCGCCGAAAGCCTTTTTGTAAAACTCGATCGCAGCAGCGGCGCCCTTAACTGACAAGTAGGGTGTTATGCCTGCGTAATCCGCGGGTATCGGATTCACTTTCTTTTGGGGAGTGCTCATCGGTTGTGCTCCTAAGTTGTCGTCACCTTATCTAATTCGCCGGCGACAGCAATCCGGCTGACTGCACCGCCTTTGGATCATACGGCGTCGCCAAAAACTTCTTGGCTATCGCCATAGCGTTGTCGTAATTAATTCCGGACTGCACGGCCTTGTTGTATTCCGCCACGGCGCGATTGCGTTCGCCCTTAGCGTCATAAGCATTGCCTTTCTTGATGTGCGCCCAAACCTCGATCCACGAAGGTTTGATCGTGCCGTTCAGCGAAGCTTCAAGATTATCCAGCGCTAGCTGCCAGTTGCGCTGCTCGAGATAAAGCAGTCCGAGGTTGTAATAGACCCAGGAATTCGACCGGTCCAGTTTCAACGCCGCTTCAAACTGTTGTTGCGCTTCGGCGTACTGGCCTTCCTTCATCAACTCAATGCCGCGGCGCGCGATAATCGAAATGCGCAAATCATCGGACATGCGCAGAATTTTGTAGTTCGGATCGACGACTACTTCGATCGGCTGGCCGTTCGACTCGAAATCAAAATCCTCGCTGCGGCCTTCAATCGTGGTGAGAATAGTTTGGCTGTCGCCTTCTGAACGCAGCATCAACTGCACTGGCATGCGCAGGTTTTCCAGCGTTTGTTTGACGGTGCCGCGCGTGCGGAATTTACCGGCGCGCGTGCGAATGATTTGGTAGTCGACAGTGAATTCGGGAACGCCAGTGCCCTCGACCCATTGAGCAAAGAAGTAACGCATGTTTTGCGAGGCAGCTTGCGTGGTTAAGTGTTCAAAGTCGTCGATGGAGGCATTCTTGCCGCGATACTGTTCGAGAAAGTTGTGCAATAGCAGATCAAATTTGTCCTTGCCCAGCACCTCCCGCAGCATGCGAAAAACCATGGCGCCTTTATGAAAAACGATTGACTGATAGGCGGCGGATTGATCGTCAAGAGCACTCGGCGCGCGCGCGATCGATGCTGTTTGTTCAAAAGTCAGCGCCCGTTCCTGTTGCTCGCGTTGCGCCGCTTCGAGTGCGCCGCCACTTAAGGTTGATTCACGAAACGCAAAGGAACTCCACTCTGCCAGCCCTTGTGAAATCCAGGCGTCATCAAATGACTTTAAGCCGACTGTTTGTCCCCACCACTGATAAGCAACTTCGCGTTGCAGCTTCTCTTCCGGCAACGATCGGGCCGTGTCGAATAATCTCGAAGCCAGAAACATGATTCCCGGTCCCGAGTAAGTGTCCAGACTGTCGTCGTCAATCTGGGCGACTACCAGGCGAGTGCCAAAAAGCGGCGCGCCGTACTGCTTCGCATAAAACTCCAGCACCTGGCCCATCAGCTCGGCATAACTATTAATGCGGCCTTCGCTGCCTGGCTTGGCATAGAACTGAATTTCGTAATTGCCGAAACGAAGATTGCGATTGATGTACTGCCCGGCCGCAAAGTTTCCAATCAGCACCGGCTGGCGATGAACAAAGCGATATCGGGTTGCGCCTTCTTTCGGCGAGGGCTGAGCCGTCACCGCATCGTCGCTGGTGCCGGCGACCTGTAAGCCAGTGGGCACGATCAAAGTGATATCGGAAGTGGCGCGGTCTGCAGCGTAGTCGTGGAAGGGGAACCAACGGGACGCGTATAGCAAATAAGAACCTTCAGGTCCGACATACGCCAGCCGCTTGGTAGCCAGCGGCCCACCTTCCGGCGACACCAGCGCACCGCTCCAGCGAAAGCGCAGCGTCACCGGCTGATTTGCCGGCACCACTTGTCCCAGATCGACCCGCACGCTTGGTCCAAGTGAACCCACGCCGACTGAATCCTGTACGTAAGTTAGCCCATGTCCGTTGCGATCGATGCTTTCCACTTTTAGCGAACCGTTCAGTTCGAATACCAAAGACCGCGTCGCATCCAACGGAATCAGCGTGATGTCGGCGCCCGCGCGTAACATGTGTTGCTCGGGAATCAGCTGGGCCTCTACGCGATAGTTCGTAATATCAAAACGGTTGACGGCCGGCGTAGCGGTTTGCTGTGCTGCTCCGGCCGCAGCGAAAACAAGAACTGACGAGATGATCGAGAGGAATTGGAGAAAGATGGGCCTGAATGTCTTCATTGTAGTCTCTGTTTTGGTTCGGATGGTTTCGGATTATACAGCTACGGTCTTCCGGCAGCACAGCAATCTGGCTCTTGTTATCGGGCTTCCAGGTGGGTCCGCAGCCCGCCGGGTCCGGAACCAATCAAAGCTTTCTGCGTCGGGATTTAGGATGGTGGGAAGTTGCGGGCGGTTGGCTGGCCGCTCTGACTTGTTCGCGCTCTTTATGCGCGCGGCGCACCCTGGCCAAGCTCGTGCGGCCAACTTGACAGCCTTTATCCTGCTGCCTAAAGTCGTTGCATTCCGTTACACGAGCGTCTTGATTTTGCGGAACCTGCATCGCCCGGTAAATCCCTGGTACCTGGCCCGACAAGAGCGAGGGACGGACGCCAACTGAAACCGAAAATGCACGATGAAGGAGTGGTCTATGAAACATGCCCTGAAGGTATGGTTGCTTTTGTTTGTTTGCGCTTTTGCGGTGCAACAAGCGCCGGCACAAACGAAAAATATAAGAGTTGATTACAAAGACACGACGCTAAAGAACGGCCTGCGGGTCATTACAGTTGAAGATCACAGTGCTCCGGTAATCGCCGTGGTAGTCAATTACAACGTTGGTTCACGTGACGAGCGGCAGGGTCGTACCGGCTTTGCACATCTGTTTGAGCACATGATGTTCAAGGGTTCGGAGAACGTCGGCACTGGCGAGCATTTCGTCCTGGTTTTCAACAACGGTGGAAATATGAACGGCACCACCAGCGAGGACCGAACAGTTTATTTCGAAGCGCTGCCGGCAAATCAGCTTGACCTGGGATTATTTCTGGAAGCTGACCGTATGCGCAGTCTGGCAATCACCAAAGACAATCTGGACAACCAGCGAAACGCGGTCCAGGAAGAGCGGCGGCGGGGCGTTGACAACCAACCCTACGGTCAAAGCGATGAAGTGCAGCAGGGTTTGCTTTACGATAATTTTGCCTACAAGCACACGGTCATCGGCTCGATGGAAGATCTGAACGCAGCCACCGTCGACGATGTGGCCCAGTTTTTCAAAACATATTACGCGCCAAACAATGCCGTCCTGACGCTGGTAGGAGACTTTAATACCAAAGACGCCATTAACCGCATCAAGAAAAATTTCGAGCGCATCCCGCGGCAACCGAATCCACCTGCCGTCGACATGACTGAGCCTGAGCAAACGGCAGAACGACGCGCCAACCTCGACGACGTGCTTGCCCGTTCCCCGCGTGTTGATGTCGCGTTCAAAGCGGTTTCGGGAAACACCGCAGACTTTTATGCCTTGCAGGTTCTCTCAAACGTGCTTCTGGGCGGGCAGAGTTCGCGTCTCTATCAAAAACTGGTGAAAGAAAAGGAAGAGGTCACTGGCGTGTTCGGCTTCATGGATGAAAAGCGCGGACCAGGCGCACTTTATGTTTCGGCAACAGTAAAGCCGGGCGTGAAAGTTGCCGATGTTGAAGCCAACATCTATCAGGAGATTGAGCGGATAAAGCATGAACCGATTGCCGACTGGGAGCTGCAAAAAGCTAAAAACACGACGCGGCGCGGCTTCGTCAATGGCTTACAAAGCTCGCTTTCGCGCGCCATCAATCTGAGCCAGTACGCTATTTATTACAACGATCCCAGTCTGATTAATACCAGGCTGGACAAGGTCAATGCGGTCACCAAAGACGACGTTCAGCGCGTTGCGAACAAGTACCTGCGCGACACCAACCGCACTGTAGTAATAACGCTGCCCAAGCCGAGAGCTAAGGGCGCTGCACCCGCAGCGGGCCAGTAAGGAGATTAGCAATGAAAACAACTAACAAGAATGGTGTGAAAGTTTTTGGCGTAGTTCTGCTGGCGGCGCTCGTCGCCTCGGTTGCAGGCGTGGGAATGGGCCAGGGTCCGACTTCCAGTCCTGTCGCCCAGACTACAAAGGGTGCGGTGCTGAAAGGCAAGGCGCCAGTCAATAAAAAACTCTTAAAGGTTAATCTGCCCAAAGCGCAGGAAGCCACGCTGTCAAATGGCTTGAGAGTCGTTGTCCTCGAAAGCCACAAAGTGCCGACCTTTAACATGCAGATGGTGGTATTGAGTGGCGGCTTGTCGGATAGCACTGACTACCACGGACTGGCAAGCTTCACGGCTGGACTGCTGCGCGACGGAACCAGCAAACGTTCGAGCAAGGATATTGCCGAACAGATCGACGCGCTCGGCGGAACAATCGCGAGCGGATCTGGTTTATCGTCATTGACCAGCACGGTAACCACGTCGGGTTTGCTTGAGAACCTGGACCAGACACTCGAAATTTTTGCAGATGTCGTGCGCAACCCTACATTTCCCGCCGGCGAGGTAGAAAAGTATAAATCGCGGACGCTCGCTCAGTTGCAGTTTCAGCGTTCGAGTCCGGCGTTCCTCGCCCAGGAACAGTTCAGCCGCGCAATCTATGGCGAACATCCAGCGGCGTTTATCACACCGCCGGTGAGTTCAATCAAAAGGTTGTCGTCAAAAGACCTGGCGAACTTTCACTCAACCTATTACCGTCCCAACAATGCGATCCTGGCCATTGTCGGCGATGTAACCCTGAAAGAAATGTTGCCGAAGATCGAAAAGGCTTTTGGCGACTGGCAAAAGGCGGATGTGCCCGCGACGACAATTCCGTCAGCACCGTCGCAAGCTGCGTCGCGAATTTTTCTGATTGATCGCCCGGGTTCAGTGCAAACTGTGCTGCAACTCGGAACGCTGGGAATCGAGCGCACCAATCCGAACTACTTTTCGCTCTTGCTGGCTGACAGGATTCTCGGTGGTGGTCCAGCAGCGCGTTTGTTTATGAATCTCCGCGAAGATAAGGGGTACACCTATGGCGCCTACAGTAATTTTGGTGGCTCTAAATTCCGCGGCACCTGGATCTCGAGTTCAGAAGTGCGAACCGATGTCACCGACGGGGCGATGAAGGAGTTCATGTACGAGCTGAAGCGTTTGCGCGACGAGCAGGTCACGCCCGACGAATTGGAAAATGCGAAGCGCGCGATTATTGGTAACTTTGCGCTATCGCTCGAGCAACCGCAGAGTCTCTTGCAAAACATCATCACGCAAAAGATTTACGATTTGCCGGCCGACTACTGGGATTCATACCCGCAAAAAGTTGCGGCGGTGACTGCGGACGATGTGCAAAAAGTGGCGCAGCAGTACATCGATCTGAACCATCTGCAAATCGTGGCCGTCGGCGATGCGGGGAAAACGCGCGCGAGTCTCGCCAAGTACGGAACGGTGGAAGTTTATGATGCGGATGGGAAATTGGTAGGCCCGGGCGGTAACTAAAAGCAACCTCCGTTTCAGCGGTTAGCTAAACCGCGAGCAGGTTGAGGCACCGAATTGCTGGTTGCCTGCAAACACTGCTCGCGGTTTTTTATTTCTGCGACCGGCAATCCTCGCAAACTTTTTATGGCTTGCGGTTAGGTGTGCCGACGAAATTCAGATCTTTCACTTCACCGCTAACAGCGGACAAAACTTTATCGGCCGGTTCAAAGGTGAAGCCATCGCGCGAGGGAATGATTCTAAACCCGTGATCCGAAGGCGCGACCGTGAATGAGTAGTTTCCCAAGTCGTCCGTAGTCGTTGTCAGCACCGTGCCTTGCGAACTGATTAATAAGACTACAACATTTGCGAACGCATTATTGGCAGCATCTTTGACGTTGCCGCTGACGGTGAACGTTGCCGGCGACGTTGCGAGAGTGTCCATTGGTTTTGTTTCGGGACTGGACGCAGGCGTGGCCGGTGGTTCAGTTGCGGGTGTCGGGCTGGGAGCGGCAGCCGGTGTTGTCGTAGGCGACGGCTGCGATTCTTCTTTCACCGGAGGCGCGACCGACGGTGTGACAGTTATCACTTCAGGTGAACGTGAAGGCGACGGTGCCGATGTCGCAGTTGTAATGTCAGGCGAAGCCGATGGCGCCGGCGTCGGTGCGTTTACGGCTGCCTGCGCAAGACTCGTCGTCGTTGTCTCTGGGGTTGTGCCAGCTTGGTTTCCGAGTGTTTCCACAGGCGCCGGCGTTGTTACCACACTGCTCGCTCCTCCAATTCGCTGGTCCAATCCGTCCAGCGACCCATTCACTCTTCGGTAGAGTTTTTCAATTACCGCGCGCCGCACGGGATCGGGCCCACCGGCGCTGTAGCTCTTGATGTAATAAGAGATCGCGTCTTCGTTCTTCCCCTGCCTTTCAAGTGCAGCGCCCAGATGCCATTGCGACACGCGCAGTCCCGGCGTCCCCGCAGGCAGGATATTGACTGCGCGATTCAGATGGTCCACCGCGTCGTCAACCTTGTCCAAGTTGAAGAGCGCCCAACCCGAAGTGTCTTCAATGTGCCCACGCAAAATATTCGACAAGATATTCGCCGGGGCATCCGCAATTTCCGCGGTACCGCCGGCAGAGATAGCCCGGGCGCGAATATCGCGATATTCATCTGCCTGCACTGCGACCGTTACCGCCGGGACAGTCAACGCGGCATCGGCGCTGCTGCGTGCGGCTTCGGCAAGTTCATAAGCTGTCTGAAAGCCTATCCCTTTTTGCAGCAGCCTGCTGGCCGCATAAAGCTCGCGATGGGCGCGGGCGGCGTCATTCCCGGAAGCAAACTCCTGCGCCGCAGCCACCGCCGCTTGTTCGTTGATCGTTTCGGTTACGGGATTGAGCGCCGTCGTCAACGCCAGCAAGTCCCGCAAAACTTTGCTGCCACTTTCCGAGTCTGCGGCTGCCAACTGAAACAGACTTGCCTGGCGTTCCGGAGTTAATAGCTCGATGAAGTTCGGAGCTTGCGCAGTTATCCGTCCGCCCAATCGCGTTTCGATCTTGTCGTTGTTGAAACGAAATGTCTGCGACAGGACCTCGGCCGCTTCCTCGTACAACCCAGCAGCGACCAGTGCGTTGGCCAGTTCATAATCGAGCGTCGGGAACTTTCCATATTGTCGCGCAAACCTGATCACGCCTTCCGCCGCCAACGGGTTGCGCTGCGCTATCAGCGCTCGGGCGACCGCAACGTGCGACCAGGTGTAACGGGGTTCGACTTCGACAGCCTGGTTTGCCAACCCGAGGGCCAGGTCATTTTGGCTGTGCGCCGCAAACCAATAGGCCGCGGACGAAAGCAGCGGCAGATTTTTCGGATCAGCTTTCAACGCCGATTCCATTTCGGTTTTGGCTTCGTCGCTGCGACCGAGATCCAGCAGTGAAATCACCAGGCCCGCGCGCGCTCCCTTGTCCGTGGCGTCGCTGGCTAGTAGTTCCCGATAAAGCGCCAGCGCCTCTTCATCTTTACCGACAGCACGCCGCAAGTCGGCCAGTCCTCGTCGCGCCACTTTCGATTTTGGGTCGAGCTCGAGCGCGCGTTTGTATTCGGCGGCGGCGGCATCCAAGCGCAACGAAACGTGCCAGGCCAGTCCCAGCGTTTGATGGGCCGCAGCGAGATCCGGCGCCAGCTTTATCGCCTGCATTGAAATCTGCCTTGCCTCTTCGCCGCGCTCAATCGCGATATAAAACCCGGCAACGGACAGCAGCCGGTTCGGGTCGGCGCCAAACTTTGCGATGATGTTTCGGGCGGCCTTGTCAGCAGCGGCGCGCTCGCCACGCAGATAAAGATTCAAGGGAATTTGCGAAATGACCCCGGCAAACAATTTGTCGGACGAAGTCGGCGGCGCTTCACTGATCGCAAGTAGTAGCTGTTCGACACCGGCAGCGCTGTCGCCTTTCTTCAAGAGTTCGTCGCCGAAGGCGGCATACGAGCTGATGAGTAACTCCAAAGCGCGCGGCTTTGCGCTTGAATCAGGGTGTGCCTCAAGAAACTTTTTTAAAGCAGTCACGCGATCCGCAACCGGCAGAGTCAGCGTTAGTTCAACCTCTTCGGCTTCCGCATCATTAGTCGCGGTATTGGCGACAGCGCGCGGCCTAACGGCTGCCGTTGCCGTTGGCACTTCCAGAGGCGTAGCAACTTCCGGAGAAACCTGGGGCGCTGGAACTTGTGGCGTTGACGCGACTTCCAAAGGCCTCTCGTTAGCGCCGGGCGCCGGCGTTGCTATTGCGGCCACCGGCACATTCAATTCCGTGACACTAATTCCGCGATTACTCGCGACGGACGTGACGAAATAATCGACTGCGGCAGTGACGCCTTCCCCAGCGCGTCCCGCCCTGAGAGGACCACGCAGCCGTTGAGCCATTTCACCTAACACACCCTCGGGTAGCTCTTTCTGTGCCTCCTTGCTGAATTGCGTGAACGAAATTTCTTCCTTAACCGCCAAGACCATCAGCAAACTCTTACCGCTCGCGCCGCGCCCGATGACCTTCCAACTCTGCGCCAGATGCTGCGAAAAATCGAAAATGTCCTGTCCGCGAGTCGTCTCGACTGTTACCACGTCAAGTTGCAGGCCCGTCTTCTGTTGTAGGTTTTCGAGTCTGTTTTCTAGTTGTTGCCGCGTGGCCTCGTCAAGCACATGGGCAAAGTCGTTTAGGTGGCCAACCCGCGCCGGCACTTGCGCAGCAGTCTGTGCGTTTTGAGTCGCGGCAAACGCCAGCAACAATGCAGTGGTAGTGCAACTGACAAACAACAGCGCTGCCTTACGATAGAGTTTTAGTTTCATAAAACGTGATCTGTTTCGGAAGTGTAACTGTTCGGGGGAGCAAGGTTGAGCGGCAAACCGCAATTGCAATGAAAGACGTTATGAAGAGCCATGATAACATCGCCTGCTTTGGCCAGCGAATAGGGCCAAACTGCAGCAGGTACTGATACAGTTTGGTAGCCAGCCTCTTACTTTGCGCTTCTTTGCGGATCCTTAGCGTCCTTTGCGTTAAAAAAACATCTAGCCGCAAAGAGCGCAAAGTTAAACTGCACCACCTACGCAAACTGCAAATCTTATGTCCGATAGCCAAACTCCCGCACCGGCATTCAGCGACCTGGACGAAACCTGGGCCAACGAGCTCCGCGACGCCGAAACACGCGCCCGCGCGGCCGGTCGTGCGGACATCTCGGAATACCTCGCGCTGCGGCGTTCAAACGATGCGCTGCGCCAGACTGCCTGCAATTGGTTACTGGAAAACTTTCGGAACATGGCCGGGGAAATGAATCGCGCCGGCGCCGCGCTGCAAATATCAAACGACGACAATCATAAATTCACGTTGGGCAGCACCGCACTGTCGGGTAGGCTCTTGAAACTCGAAAATGGGATTAGGCAGTTGCTGGTTGAAGTAGGCTGGCCACGTGTCCCGCGGGATGGTTTCATTCGCGGCGGCGGCATCGCGCTCGGACGACTAAGACATCTTGGAATCAAATCGGCGAGCGATGAGATTCGCCTGGTGACATCACCTGAAGGCGCACCGCGCTGGATACTTGAAAACAAAAGTGCTGACGCGGAAATTCGCGAAGCAAACATTCGGAATCACATTGCCATCCTGCTCGACAGCTCGCGCGTCGACGAGCAGCCCTTCTGACTTCCTTTACGCTAGCTTTCAGATGTTCCGGCTTGATGACAGAATAGCGGCATGCCGGGAACGCTCTACGTCGTCGCCACGCCCATTGGCAATCTGGAAGACATCACTCATCGCGCGCTCCGACTGTTGCGCGAAGTCGACCTCATTGCCTGCGAAGACACACGGCACACCAGGAAACTGCTGAACCATTACAGCATCAAAACCAAAGTCACCAGCTATCACGATCACAATGAACGCGAACGGACAAGTGAATTGCTGCAAGCCCTCGCCGCTGGTTCAAACGTCGCGATTGTTTCCGATGCCGGCACACCCAGCATCAGCGATCCTGGGTTTCGCCTGGTCAGCGAAGCCGGCGCGCAAGGCTTAGCGGTGGTTGCGTTACCCGGAGCGACGGCGCTGATCGCGGCGCTGGTAGCTTCCGGATTGCCGACCGACGAATTCTTTTTTGCCGGTTTTCTGCCTGCTCGTTCTGGCGAACGCCGCGCACGTCTGACGAGGCTGCGCGAGCTGCCCGCGACTCTGATTTTTTACGAAGCGCCCCATCGCATTGCAGCCACGCTAAAAGACGCGCACGAAATCCTCGGCGAGCGCCGGGCGGTGGTTGCACGCGAGTTGACCAAGCTGCACGAAGAAATTGCGCGCGGGCTCTTGAGTGAACTGGTTGAACGGTTTGGTTCAGACGAGCGCGCTCGCGGAGAGATCGTGTTGCTAATCGATCGCACGCCGATTGAAAGTGGACTGGAGAACGCTGCGGCGCTTCGCAACATTGCGACTATGGTCGCCGAGTCGGAAGCAGCGGGATTGGACCATCGTGCCGCTCTCAAGAAAGCCGCGCGCGAGCTTGGGCTGACACGCGATGAAGCGTACCGGCGTCTGATTGCGGAGCGGGGGAGATAAGAGCGGGGGCATGCCCACCTTCCCGACCATGAGACATGTCGAGTTGAAATTTTTGTTTTTCGTGAGAGTTGCTCAACGCCTAAACCGAACGGTCACGCTGCGTAAGCTCAAGGTCAGGAAGGCGGGCAGGCCCCCGCTCTTGAATTTCAATCTCCAGCCAATAGCACCGGCAGTTGCTTATCAACCTTCGGCCGCACCGCAAGGTTAGCCACATCCCACAGCAACATGTAAACCGTGCGCGTGATCTTCTCCATCTTTTGAAAATCGATCTTTTGCACTTCGTCTCCCGGACGGTGATAGTCCTCGTGCTCGCCGTCAAAAAAGAAGACGATGGGAATGCCCTTCTTAGCGTAGTTGTAATGATCGCTGCGGAAGAAAAAGCGATTCGGGTCGGTTGGATCGTCGTAGCGATAGTTAAAAGCGAGGTTCAAGTAATCTTTATTGACCTTTTCCGTCAGCGCGCCCAGCTCGGTGCTCATCATCTTTGAGCCAATCACATAAACTTCGTCTGGTCCGGACAAGTTCGCGTTGCGCGGATTCGCATCGCCTTCCTTCTTGCTGCGCCCGATCATGTCAATGTTGATTTGCGTCACGATCTGGTTGAGTGGAATGGTGGGATTCTCGCTGAAATAGCGCGAGCCCCACAAACCTTTCTCCTCGCCGGCATGCCATACAAACAGCACCGAACGCTTTGGCCGCTTCGGAGCTTTTGCCAACGCCTCGGCCATCGCCAACAGCGCCGTTGTCCCCGAGCCGTCGTCGTCTGCGCCGTTGTAGATTGCGTCTCCATTCACCGGCAAGCCGATTCCAACGTGATCGTAATGCGCGCCAACCGCGACGTACTCGTCTTTCAAGACCGGATCGCTGCCCTCAAAAACTGCCACCACGTTTTGCGTCGCGAGCGACTCAGATTTTGTTTTGACCGTCAACGAAAGTTGTTTTTCCGGATTCAGCTCAAAAGACTCAGAAAGCTTGCCGGAATAGATCGAATCAAAGATCGCGCTGGCGCTTTGCTTTTCACCCTGGAACAAGGCATTCGCCAGCCGCGGCGAGGCGACAATCTGTGGCAGCAACGCCGAGTTTACGGCCGGGTTGGCGGAGATGAGCGCGCTGGGCGAAGTTTGAAACTTTTCGACTCTGGTAACACCTCGTTCAGTTAGGCGACTTCGATTACGATCCCAGTTCGCCAGGTATTGAAAGTCAGGAATGAAGACCAGGCCAACCGCGCCCTGCTTCTGCGCATACTCGCCCGCGGTCATATAGTCTTCGCCGCGTTTGCCGGTTAGATCTGTCCGCGTGATACCGCGTGGCAGCCCATCGGGCGGCGCCACAATGATGGCAATTTTTCCTTTCGCGTCAATGCCTTTGTAGGCGTCGATATTTTTCGCCTTAACAAACCAGCCGCTGCCGGCGAACACAAGCGGAGCGGTAACGTTCGCAGTGCGCGAAAAAGGAATGTAGTCCTCGCCAAGAATTAAATTTTGGCTATTGAGCTGCACTTTCGTCTCAGACTTTTCCAGATAGTCTCTGCGCAGGCCAATCTTTTGAAAGAACGAACCATCGTCGCCCGCAGGTTTGAATCCCCAGCGTGACAAATTCATCGCCAAAAATTTTGCGGCGGTGTCAAGGCCGCGCGAAGGCGTATCGCGCCCTTCCATCTCATCCGAAGCGATAAACGAAAGGTAGTCTTTCAGTTCCGCGGCGTTGATGGTGTCCACGCCTCTTTGCGAAGCGAGGGAAAGCGGAGCGGGTTTCGCGCTGCCTTTACGCGGCGCTTGTGCAAACGAGAAGTTTCCTGCGGACGGTAAGCCGGAAAACAGAACCGCGGTTAAAACAATTGCTGACAAAAATCTTTGCATCTTTTCTCCTAAAAATTATGAACGAACAATTTGAGGGAGTTATTACGCACCAGCGTTGTGGAAGGTTTATGCTTGCTGAACGGCCTGAATCAGGCGCGTGAGAGTTTCTTTCGCGTCGCCGTACAGCATTCCCGTTACGGGTTTGAAGAACAGCGGATTCTCGAGACCGGAAAAGCCTTTGCCTTGACCGCGTTTCAAAACTACGACTGACTTGGCATGGTCCACTTCCAGAATTGGCATGCCGGCAATTGGACTGCCTGGGTTGTCGCGCGCGTCGGGATTGACAACGTCGTTCGCGCCAATCACAACCGCTACGTCAGTTTGCGGAAATTCGGGATTGATCTGTTCCAATACATAAAGCGACGAGTAGGGCACGTTGGCTTCGGCAAGCAGAACGTTCATGTGGCCAGGCATGCGGCCGGCCACGGGATGGATGCCATATTTTACTGTGACGCCGCGCTTTTCGAGGGTGTCGGCCAGCTCGCGCACCGCGTGTTGCGCTTGCGCGGTCGCCATTCCATATCCGGGAACGAACACGACCTGCTTTGCATAAGCCATCTGCGTGGCGATGTCCTCCATGCTGACTTCACGCATCGTGCCCGTTTGTTCACCTTGCGTGCTCGAAGCCGCAGCACTGCCAAAAGCGCCGAACAGCACGTTCGTCATCGAACGATTCATCGCGCGGCACATCAGGATCGAAAGAATGAAGCCGGAGAACCCATCGAGGGTGCCGGCAATAATCAAAACGTTGTTTGATAAGACGAAGCCAGTCGCCGCCGATGCCAAGCCGGCGTAAGAATTAAGCAGCGACATCACCACCGGCATGTCCGCCGCGCCGATCGGCAGGACGAGCAGGAGTCCGAAGATAAAGGCCAGCCCCACCATCGTGAAGAACAGCGGCATCGAGCCGGGCACAAAGATGAGATAAACGAAAATACCGACCGTCGTGGCCAGCAGCGCCATGTTGAAAATGTTCTGGCCTTTGTACGTGAACGGGGTGCCGCGCACCAGCCCCTGCAACTTCGCGAACGCCAGCAAACTGCCGGTTGTAGTCAACGCGCCGAGCATTACTTCAAAACCGAGCGCGGCCATGGTGATCGTTTCCAGGTGACCACCGTGCCGATAGAATTCGGAAATACCAACCAGCGCCGCGGCGAAAGCACCAAACGCGTGCGACAGCGCGGTTCGTTGCGGCATCGCCGTCATCGGCACCCAAAGACCCATTGCCAAACCAACCAGCGAGCCGAGCACCAGACCGGTAATGATCCAGGTGAAGGTGACGATCTCGTAATGCATCAACGTGCCGATGATGGCCATCAACATGCCAAACTCCGCCAGATGCATGCCGCGTTTGGCAGACTCCGGGTGGCTCAATCCTTTCAGGCCGAGAATGAACAGGATCGAGGCCAGCAGGTAGCTTAGTTCGATGAAGTAGGTTCTCAATGGTTTGAACTTGGTGCTTTGAGCTTTGTGCTTTGTGCTTTGTACTTGGTGCTTTGTACTTTGTACTTGGTTTTTGGGTCTTTGGTTTTAGGTCTTTGGCTTTTCGGTTCACAGTTCCCGGTTCACAGTTCCCGGTTCACGGTTTACTGTTCCCGGTTCCCGGTTTACCACTTGGTTTCCTTTTAAACATCCGCAACATGCGATCGGTGATCACAAACCCGCCCACCACATTTGTGGTCGAACAAAAAACCGCCGCGAAACCGAGAATGGTGCTGACCGTGTTGTAGTGCGCGCCGGCAGTTACGATTGAACCCACCAGCGAGATTCCCGATATCGCATTGGTCGCCGACATCAGCGGCGTATGCAACAGCGGCGGCACGCGCGAGATGACCAGGTAACCAAGAAACGCGGCCAGGGAAAAAACGTACAACGCGGAAATCAATGTTAATGCTGACATAATCAACGGCCCTCCAAGTCACGAGCGAGAAATATTCAGCTTCGGGAAACAAGCAAGTATTCGTTAGACTTCGCGGCTTCCCGCTCAAGCAACTGCGCCCAGCGCCGCTGCTACTCTTTGATTCACAACTTGCCCCTGATGCGTAACACACGATGGACCAACGACGTCATCTTTCATGTCGATGTTCAGTTCACCGTCTTTGATCAGCAGACCGAGGAACGCCGTCACATTGCGGGAATACAACTGACTTGCATGAACCGGAACCGTGGCCGCCAGATTAGTGGGCGCCATGATTGTCACGCCATTTCGTTCCACAGATTGATCGGGCTTGCTGCCGACAACGTTACCGCCAGTTGATCCCGCCAGGTCGATGATCACCGAGCCTCGCTTCATACCGCTTACAGCCGCTTCATCCATCAGCATCGGCGCCTTGCGTCCGGGAATCTGGGCGGTTGTAATCACCACATCTGCCGTTTTCGCATGCTCCGCGATCAAATCTCGACCACGCTGTAGAGCTTCTTCAGACAACTCGACGGCGTAACCCCCGGCGTCTTCTGTTTTCAGTCCGCCCAGATCGACTTCCAAAAATGTGGCGCCGAGCGAACGCACCTGTTCACCAGCAGCCGCCCGCACGTCGTACCCTTCGACAACAGCGCCTAACCGTCGCGCAGTTGCAATCGCCTGCAGTCCAGCCACGCCCGCGCCCAACACCAGCACGCGCGCCGGCGGCACCGTGCCCGCCGCAGTCATCAGCAACGGAAACATTCGCGGAATCTGCGCTGCACCAACTATCACGGCCTTGTAACCCGCGATGGTGGCCATCGACGACAACGCATCCATCGCCTGCGCACGCGTTATGCGCGGCACCAATTCCATCGCAAACGTGGTGAGACCCCGCTCGACTGCCGGCGCTAAGGCTTCCGGCTCGTCCAGCGGTCGCAGAAAACCAAGCACCACCGCATCTTTTTTGAGTTGGGAAAAAACTTCTTTTGGCGGGCGGTTAACTGTGACTAAAACATCGGCAGCGGCCAGCAACGCATTCCGGTCAGCAGAAATTTCCGCGCCGGCCTGCACATAGTCATCATCGGATCGCGCCGCGGCCAGGCCGGCATCGTGCTCGATGATCACTGCGACCCTTAGCGCGACCAGCTTCTTCACCGATTCTGGCATAAGCGCCACGCGCGCTTCGCCGGAAGTGCTGTCGCGCAACACGACGATGTTCATTTTTTCCTCAAACGATTGCGCCGGACTTGAATGAAGTTGGAATTACGGGACGAGAGTATAACACCCGGAAAAATGCGCTCACAATTTTTGTGTGCCTTGCCGTATTCAAGAGTAGGTCCACAGATTGTGCAGATTACACCGATTGAGGAAATGAGACCGGAAACATTCCTAGACTGGTTCGGGAGAGGATCCCTTCTCGGAATCGTCTTTTTTCAGGAGTGACTCTTAATCTGTGAAATCTGCGTAATCTGTGGATGCCCCTCTTGATTCGGAGCAAACTTGCGAAGGCGACAGCTCGGTACCTATAATCGCTTTCGACCACGGCGCATTGGTGTAGTTGGTTAACACGCTGCCCTCTCAAGGCAGAGATCACGGGTTCGAGTCCCGTATGCGCTACCAATTTCCTGGCCGGTTCGTCATCCCCCGGGAGCGCACCCCCAAAGTTAAGTTCCTCGCTCGAAACCGTCACCCCCACAAACCTGTGTTCTTAAAGGTCCGTTTTGTTTGTCACGAAGGAGATTTGCGATGTTTCCCATTGGCGATGACGACACTGCCCGGCGCACCACACCGATTGTTACTTATGCCTTGATTGCTCTCAATCTTCTTTTCTTTTTTGTAGAGCTAAGCGGCGGTGACCCTTTCATCGAGCACTGGTCGGTGGTGCCGCGACGACTGCTTGCGAATCCGGGCAGCGATTTCCCGACGATCTTTACCTCGATGTTCATGCATGCCGGCTGGCTTCATCTCGGCGGCAACATGCTTTACCTGTGGATCTTTGGCGATAACGTCGAAGACAGTTTTGGCCATCTTAAGTTTCTGATTTTTTATTTACTCTGCGGCATCGCCGCAACGCTGGCCCAACTCGCCTTCAGTACGGGTTCGAATGTTCCTAATCTCGGGGCTTCCGGCGCAATTGCCGGCGTGCTGGGCGCATACATTTTGCTTTTCCCGCGCGGCCAGGTGAAAGTTCTGATGGGCAGGGGCGTTATCCCGATGCCGGCGCTGCTTGTGATTGGGTTCTGGATTGTGTTGCAGTTCGTCAGTGGAATTGGTTCTATTAGCAATAGCGCGGAAACTGGAGGCGTAGCGTACATGGCCCACATCGGCGGATTTTTGGCAGGCGTCGTTTTGACGTTCCTGCTGCGAGCGACGGGAACCAAACAAGAAACTGCTTGAACACTGCAAAGCGGCCGGAGCGGCAGATGAAGCAACCAGCGTCGTGATGGCTGCTGGCTGCGTTGCAGCGATTCGCGCTCGACTTTCCGCTGCGCTGCCGGTCACCTAAGCACCCGCCTATCCGATCGAACAAATGAAGTCACAAGATTACGCGGATCTCTACGCTCTGGAAGAAAACTTTTGGTGGTTTACGGGGATGCGCGAGATCACGGGCGCACTTCTCGACCCGTTTTGCGCGCGCGCAGGCGACCGGCTGATACTCGACGCCGGCTGTGGCACTGGCGGCAATATTTCGTGGCTGGCGCGCTACGCCCGAAACGGAAAAGTAATCGGGATTGATTTGGCTGCTGAGGCACTCACGTTTTGTGCAGTAACTCAGCAAGGGAGTTTAGTGCGCGCTTCAACCACTGCTTTGCCATTTGCCGATTCGTCCTTTGATCTGGTCACGAGCTTTGACGTGCTGGTGCAATTGCCGGGTGAACGAGCGGACGAACAGGCCATGCGCGAGATTTACCGGGTGCTGCGTCCGGGTGGAGTCGCCTTCGTGCGCGTCGCCGCGTACGAATGGATGCGCAGCGGTCACGACGAGGCGTTGGCAACTCAGCGTCGTTACACTCTCGGGGCACTGACCGAGAAAATGGCGAATGCAGGTTTCACGCTCAGGCGCACGACGTACGCTAACTCGTTGCTGCTGCCTGCCGCGGCAGTAAGGCGACTCGTCTTTAAGCGGGTGGGTTTGGCGGACAGCGGCTCGGACGTTAAGCCCTTGCCGCCCGGATTAGGATGGCTAGACCGCGCCTTTACCAATGCGCTCTCAGGCGAGGCGCGAATCCTGAAAAACCCGCGGGCAAGTTTGCCAGCCGGACTTTCTGCAATCTGCATCGCCGAGAAACCTCACAACTGAGCCACGGCTATTGCTTCTCTCGACTGACGCCATGCGGATCGGCATCGTGTTTATTTAATTTTCGGCGTGGTCGTGTTTTGAATCATCTGCGTGCCGTCCAGCTTTACCGCTTTACCTGTGCGTGCGTCGAAAGCCCACGCGTTGATCACGGGATTTGCCGGCAGTCCTTTAAGGGAGAAGGATTTGTGCCATGCAGCGTACGCGGATGGCGGACTGCTTCGCAGAAGCCTGGCAATCACATGTCTTTCTTCGCCCGTATCGGTCAGCGCAAAAATAACCGAATCTCCCTCGGCTTTGTCATAAGTTAAGAGAATCGCGTCGGCAGGTTTTTCGCGCGGGCTCCAGACCGCCCAGCCGGAAGCGGTGTATACGTCGCCAGCCGTTTGCACCACCGAGTCGAGCGAGCCATATGATCGCGCATTTTGTTCACCCGCAATTGCGATGTCCTGGACTCGACTGCTTTTGATTAAGGCGGGCCGCAAAAAGCCAAGGTGATCGAGCTCGTTTGCCGCCAGCTTAAGATACTCAGTATTCGGGTACACCTTGTCTGTCAGGCAGTCTGCATCAACCACATTGATTAGCAGCAAGCAAGCCTTGCCCTGGACCAGCCTTTGGCTGAAGCCACTCATTTGTCTGACGTTATAAAGATAGATCAGCGACAGTAAGGCAGCCACGCAGCCAGCCAACACAGGCAGCAGCTTTCTCTTCTGTTCAACTAAGCGCCCTTTCTCGATCTTGCGGTCGAGGACAATGGGAATGAGATGAACCAAGGCAACCGGTAGATACAAGGTGAAGGTTGTATAGCGCGACGAGAGAGCCTGTTCGATGCCAAAACCGGCACGCCCGATGGTCACCAGGATGCCGGTCGCGATTGAATAGCTTCCCAGAATTACCCACACCGCGGCGGGACTCTTTAGTTTCAAGTTTCTTCGCACAAACAACGTCGATACCATGAACATGCCAGCCAATATCAATCCCGTAGCCCCAACGACAAGGTCGCGCCCTGAGCGAAAATGGCCCCCCAGTGAAATGATCCCACCTGGCTCGACTACTTTACCCAGGAGAATGAAGAAGTAAGCGCATGCCCGCAACGGATGGTTTAGGAAGTCGAACAGGCCTGGGTGGCCCGGGCTTGATTGATAACCGTGAAAATAAAGCAATGTGCTGAGCAGGAACCCGCCAATCCAAACCAGCGCTGGCCACTTCTGGTTGCCACCCTCAACCCGCGCGCTCGGCCAACCTAGCAAAGGGAGAATCACTAGCCAGCACAAGAGACCGTTGGCGGAGGAGAACGTGCTCACCGTTGCCAGACACATGCATAACAAAAGTTTCACGCGCGGGCTGAGTTGCGAACAAGCGATCACGAGACACGTAGTCACGCAAGCGATGGGCATGAAATAGATGATTTGCATGCCGAGCAACCAGTTCTCATATTGCACTGGGGAGAAAACGAGAAGATTGGTTAGGAAAAAGAGCATTGTCCGGCGCGCTCGGCTGCCGTCAATGCTCAATCTCTCCAGGCGATAGATGTTGGACGAGACGAGACAAGCGAGCGCAAAGCTCACTAACAACTCGTACCTTTTGTCCCATTTGGTCAGCCAGCCGAGTCCGACAAATATAAGATCTGGGAAAAACTGCCGGTACTCGTTCTGTCGTGCAAAGAGGTCAGCAAGAGTAAGCGTGCCCTGTGAAAATTTCTCGAAGAACCTGACGTATTCCCATTCATCCCAGTGCGGTACGTCAACCCCGTATTTTAAGATTAGCGTCAGGAGGAGGCACGCAGGTACTATCGACACAAAAGTGGCTAACAGAAACTTGAATTTAGAGGACGGTGGCAACGATTTCATCGTCTGACTTCGCAAAGCGAGGCTGTCTGTCAGCAGCCGAAGCAACAACATTCCTTCAATGGCGCGACCAACATCATGAAAAGCCCGAGACGCATCGCTGCTTTATTACTTGGAGGATTCCTGGCATTCGCGCCTCCGGGAACATTAATTTTCGGCTTCATGATCATTCTCGGATTTGTCGGTAACGTCTGGCTGGTCGTTGGAGGCGCAGCCGGCCTGTTCGCAGTAGGAGTGGCGTGGTTGCTGATTCGGAAACGCGCCGGCAAAGGGACGAACCTACCGCGACCGCCATCCGAAGCCTGAGTGCGAGATCGGTTTGAATAATTTCGCTGAGCTCGACGCCGATCCTGGTTGCTTAAGCACCCGCCGGCGGATGCGTCGCGCAGAAGATCTCCTGGTTACTTCACGACACTGTCGCTTCAGATTCAGAAAGCATATCTGCGCCGACTTTCCAGTATTGGTCGCGACGTTCCTTATAGAATTGGACAGTGCGAGTTAGGCCGTCACGAAGAGAGGTGCGTGGCTGCCAGCCGAGCACCGCTTGGATTTTGTCATAACTTGAATAAGCATTGCCGATTTCTATCGACTGGCGCTCGGGAGGAAAGGGCAGACACCTGACGGAGCCACGGCCGGTAACGTTTATCAACTCCTGCGCCAGCACAGAAAGCAGAATAGGTTCCGCGCCACCAAGATTGAAAATCTCGCCTTCGGCAGTCTCGCTGGCGCCGGCCAGCAACAGGGCTTCGATAACATCGTCCACGTAATTAAGATCGCGGCGTTGCTTGCCTTCGCCAAATAACTCGATCACGCCGCCGTCCATTGCCTGCCTTATAAACCAGGCGATGAAACTCTGCCGATCGTGCAGTAACAGTTGACCTGGCCCGTAGGTGTTCGTCAGGCGCAGGCATACCGAGCGAATTCCATAAACGCGCCGGTAAAGCAGGTGATACTGTTCGGCTGCGAGCTTATGAATACCATTGATGTCCGGAGGTTCGACGCGATGTTGCTCATCTAACGGTAGGTAGATCGGGGTGCCATAAATTTGGCGGGTGCTGGTAAAGACGATCTTCACGTTCGGATTAAAACTGCGACACGCCTCCAACAGTGTTAGTTGGGCCGCGCAATTTAGCTCCAGATCACCGAGGGGATTCTCCATTGAATCAAGATGACTAACGCTGCCCGCCAAATTGAAAATGTAATCCACTCCGCCGACCAAATGGTTAATAACACCATTGTTTCCCATGTCGGCTATGTGCACCTTGACCTGGTCACGGATGTCTTGAATGTTGTGGAGATTACCACCCTGCCCCGGCACCAGAGAGTCGATAATCGTCACATCCACCCCACCAATATTCACCAGGGCCTGGGCCAAATTGCTGCCGATGAATCCGAGCCCGCCAGTAATTAACACTGAGCGGCCTTTGTATTCGGCGAAATGACCTTTTCCAACCATGTCGGAACCTCCAGACACTTTTCTCAAGTTCAAGCGCAGACCGATCAAGTTGAAGCTCAAACTAATAAAGCTTCAATTAAGCCCCTGGGAGGACTTAATTCTGTGAGCGGAGGTCTTTTTCTGTGAGAGGAGTTTCTTTGGGAAAAAGCTTATGTCGACGAGACTTTCAAAGGTTTATCGACCCGTGGCAAACGCGGCCGAACCATTAGTCGTAACCAGAGCAAGGAAAAATCGAATGCTGTTTTACCGACCCGTCTAAAAGTAAAGAACTGCGATCGACCGTGTTTGCGAGCGTAGTGGTGTACGGGTGTCTCCACGAACAGGCATCCAGCCACGGCGAGCTTGCGAACCAGCTCGACGCAGATAACCCCGCTTGAAGAAACCAGATCCAGTTCCTGGACGGCCTGCCGCCGCATCAGCCGGAAATCACAATCGACGTCGCGAATCGGAAGCTTGAACAGGACACGTGCCAACCAATTGTAAAGCGCGCCAATAACAATTCTCGATCGCTTGTCAGAACGTTTGATCTTGTAGCCATTGACCACGCTGACTGCGGGGGTCAATAGCGGGTAAAGAACGGCGAGTTCGCGCACATCATACTGACCATCGCCATCAGTGTAAAAAACTAGTTCCTTACTCGCATGCCTGAATCCTGAACGAAGCGCCGCGCCATAACCCTGGTTACGCTCATGATGAATGACATTGACGTTGGGAAACTGGCCGGCCAACTTCTCCAAAACCTCGCCAGTCGAGTCGCTGCTGCCATCGTTTATGACGAGAACTTCAAAATCAGCAGTCAAGGTCGCGAGTGTTTCAAGCGCGCTTGTGACCAGCGCTGCGATGCTTTGCTCATCATTAAACGCAGGCAGAAAGACAGTAATGCTGCTATTGCCTGAAACTATCCTGGAATCCATTGCCATTGGAATGGGACTAAGGCCGGGTAGCTTACGTTCAGTAATCCAGTTTATGCAAGCCGCAACCAGAGCCGGACCCGCGCGCGTGGCCCGACGGCTGGTGCCGTACCTCGGTATGCACTGGCTCACCATGGTCGCTTCAGGTGCTGGTCTCTTGTCACTTTTGCATGCCTGTAATAAAGTCGTCTGCACACTTTCTAAACAGGTTTACTGAAGAGGGTCGATG
Organism: Blastocatellia bacterium; assembly: GCA_031371765.1. GTDB lineage: Bacteria > Acidobacteriota > Blastocatellia > Pyrinomonadales > Pyrinomonadaceae > PSRF01. The sequence goes on along the minus strand of JANMKA010000073.1, from coordinate 5,119 downwards.
AAAACGTCTCTATCTGACAGCACTGTGCGCGATCTAACCGCGCGACTTGCTGAGGCCAACAACGCCTTCGCCGCCAATTATCCCGGAGAGACAGGCAAGCGCCAGCCGGTGCACACCGTCTATGGCGGCGCGCATCTCTTTAAGTCAGATTCAGCGTCGCGCCTGGGTGCCCTCGCGCGTCGCTCGCTGGATCAGTTTGCGCCTGACTTCATTGCCTTCGCGAAAGCGCTGGGACTGCGCGGCGCTGAGGAGCTGCCAGAAGCGACGGACGAAGCCAGCGGGTTGCGCGCGGACCTGGAAAACAATGTCGAGAGCGTGCGGCAAAAAAACAAAACAGCCTGGCTGGCCCACACAATCTATAACCGCGTCAACGAGAAACTGCGCCGCGAGCCGGTCGAGGATTTTCGCATCGACTTTGAAGATGGTTATGGCAATCGTCCGGATACGGAAGAAGACGGCCACGCTGCCGCGGCCGCAGCCGAAGTTGCCGAGGGCATCCTGAACGGCACGCTGCCGCCGTTCATTGGCATTCGTATCAAACCTTTTAACGAAGAGTTGCGCGCGCGCAGCATGCGCACGCTTGATATTTTTGTTTCTACCCTGGTCGAGAAATCGGCGGGCAAACTTCCGGATAACTTCGTCGTAACGCTCCCAAAGATTACTATCCCGGAACAGGTTAGTGCGCTCGCCGACGTGTTTGACTCGCTCGAACAAGCGAACGGTCTGGCTGCCAATTCACTCAAGCTCGAGATAATGATTGAAACCACGCAATCGATCATCAACAATAACGGCGAAATCAATCTGCCTTTGCTGCTGGCGGCAGCGCGCGGACGTTGTGTCGCGGCCCACTTTGGCACGTACGACTACACCGCGAGTTGCAGCATCACCGCGGCGCACCAACACATGATGCATCCGGCCTGTGACTTTGCTAAGAACATGATGCAGGTTTCATTTGCCGGCACCGGTATTTGGCTGTCCGATGGCGCAACCAACATCATGCCGGTGGCGCCGCATCGTTTCAGCGAAGGCGGCACGCCGTTGACCGCCGAACAGATCAATGAAAACCGCGAGGTGGTCCATCGCGCCTGGAAGCTCCATTACGATCACGTCCAGCATTCGCTCGAGACAGCTTTTTACCAGGGCTGGGATCTGCATCCGGCACAACTGCCGACTCGATACGCTGCGGTCCATGCATTCTTTCTGGAAAGTCTCGATGCGGCTTCCGAGCGTTTGAAGAATTTTGTGGAGAAGGCGGCGAAAGCGACCCTGGTGGGCGACGTTTTCGACGACGCGGCTACTGGCCAGGGTTTGCTGAATTACTTCCTGCGCGCGATTAATAGCGGTGCTTTGACGGAAGAAGAAGCCGTCGCGCTTTCAGGATTGACTGTTGCCGAATTGCGTTCGGGTTCGTTCGTAAAGATTCTGAATAACCGGCAGAGCTTGTAATTCAAAGTTCAGAGGCATGAAGTTCAGAGTACAAGTTTTAGCTTGAGTTGAATTATTGCGGGAGGGTGGAATGAGAACCGTTGTCAGCTTGCTGCTTCTATCAACACTTTTGCTGACCAGTATTTCAGGGATGCAAAAACGAAGTACACTTAAAGCAGCCGGCGATCCGGATTTGGCGAAGAAGATCGCGCGCTTTGCGCCAACGACATTGACGGCCAGTCTCGCTAAATTATCCGCGCGTGACGCCCGGGCGCTTGCGAAAATAATCGCTGCCGCAAAACTTTTGGATCCGTTATTTCTTCGTCAGGTATGGAGCGGCAACGATGCCTTGAACGCAAAGCTCGAGGCCGACAAGACTGCGGTTGGCCGACAACGCCTTCATTATTTCCTGATCAACGACGGGCCCTGGTCACGACTCGACAGCAATGAGCCGTTTGTCGCAGGCGTGCCCAAAGAGAAACCGCCGCAAGCGAATTTCTACCCGGATGACATCACTAAGGACGAATTCAATTCCTGGCTCGCGGGTTTGCCCGGTTCCGAGAAAGAAAACGCGACTGGCTACTTTTACACCATCCGCCGCGACGCGTCTGGCAAGTTAATGAGTGTGCCCTACAGTCAGGAGTATCGCGAGTTTCTCGAGCCCGCCGCCAAACTCTTGCGCGAGGCCGCGGCGTTGACGACCAACCGCACGTTGCGAGATTTCCTCAGCAAGCGCGCTGATGCATTCAGCTCAAACGATTATTACGCGAGCGACGTTGCCTGGATGGATCTTGATGCGCCCATCGATGTCACCATCGGGCCTTATGAAACCTATGAAGACGAACTGTTTGGCTACAAGGCCGCGTTCGAGGCTTATGTAACGCTGACCGACGCAGTCGAGTCGGCAAAGTTAAAGAAATTCAGCCAACACCTGCAGGAGTTGGAAAACAATCTGCCGCTCGACGCGCAGTATCGCAACCCGAAACTCGGCGCGTCGTCGCCGATGCGTGTCGTCAACGAAGTGTTCGCTTCGGGTGAAGGGAACAACGGGGTGCAGACCGCGGCGTTTAATCTGCCTAACGACGAGCGTGTCGTGAAGGAAAAAGGCTCCGCGCGAATCATGTTAAAGAACGTGCAGGACGCGAAGTTCAACAAGGTGCTGATCCCGATCACGCGTGAAGTACTGACCGTTGCCCAGCAACGTGACATCGCTTTCGATTCCTTCTTTACCCACATCCTGATGCACGAGTTGATGCACGGACTGGGACCACACAACATCATGGTCGATGGTCAGGCAACGACCGTTCGTCTGCAACTAAAGGATAAATACTCGGCGATCGAAGAGGCGAAAGCAGATGTAACCGGCCTCTGGGCCCTGCAATATCTAATCGACAAGGGCGTGATCGCCAAACAGATGCAGCGCACGCTGTACACGACTTATCTGGCAAGCATGTTTCGTTCGGTTCGTTTTGGACTAACTGAATCGCACGCGCGCGGGGTGGCGATGCAGTTCAACTACTTCACCGACGAAGGCGCGATCAAATTCGACGAACGCACCAACAAGTTCACTGTTGACAATACAAAGATAAAAGACGCGGTGCGCAAACTGACGCACGAGTTGTTGACGATTGAGGCGGAAGGTTCCTACGACAAGGCTAAGGCGATACTGGATAACTATTCGGTGATTCGTCCGCCGATGAAGGGCGCGCTGGATCGATTGATCAGTGTGCCGGTGGATATTGAACCGATCTTCCCGCTGGCAAAGTGAGACTTTGGAGTGCGGCGGCCAGGCGCCGCTTTGGCCTTAGCGCAGGGCGATCTCGATCTTAATTGGTTGAGGTTTGCTCGGGGAATCTGCGAGGTATCGAGTCACGGGCCAAAGCGGCGCCAGACCGCCGCACTCCAAAAACTATGCTCGGCGAATAAACTTCGCTGCCACCCACCCAACCAAAATCAAAATCGCGAGGATGGCCCAGTTGTAGCGGTCGCCGTAAGTCACACCCGGGAAGTGATTGCTGATCATAAGAAAGACCAGCGGCACGGCCATGAAGGTGTTTTGCTTTGAGCGCAGCTTTGCCTGAGCACTCAAACGATCGTCGGGTTTTTGTCCGGCATTGATCGCCGCAATCATCTTCTTTTGCGCCGGCAGAATGCGCATCCAAACATTTGCGGCCATGATCGTGCCCATCATTGCGCCCACATGAATGTACGCCGCGCGCGCGCTCAGGTAACGAGTGAGTCCATAACTCACGCCCACCAGCAAGATGTACGCAACTACCGCGAACGCCTTTTCATTCTTTCCTAGCGGCGACAGCATTAGCAGATCGTAAACAATCCAACCGCCTATCAGCACCCCGACGCCGAGCGCAATCGCCGCGCCGACGCTGAGGTCGCAAACGTCTCTGTCAACCAACGCCCCGCCGCCGATATAGAAAAGAAGTATTAGCAACGCGACGCCGCTGAGCCAGGTCGTGCCCGCCTCCCAGCGAAACCAGTGCAGCGTGCGCGAAGCCAGATCGGGTACCTTGCGTTTCTCAACTACATAAAAGCCGCCGCTATGGACCATCCAAATCTGCGCCGCGTTGCCGGTATTCACCATGGCCTTTTCTTCTTCAGTCAGGCGCGCGTCGAGCCAGGTGAAGTAGTAAGTCGTGCCGACCCACATGATGCCGGCGAAGACGTGGATCCAGCGGAAGATTAGATTTAGCCATTCACTGATGGTTGGATTGAGCATGTTTTTGGTGGCACAGACTCTAGTCTGTGTTGCGTCGTGCTATTTATGGTTGGAGCACAGACTGAAGTCTATGCCACTAACTGCCGCGATAGGTTGAATAGCCATACCGACTCAGCAAAAGTGGAATGTGATAGTGCTGCGCGGCATCTTCAACGCGGAAAACAACTGCGACCTGCGGATAAAAGCATTCGACACTCAGGCCTGCGAAATAAGCTTCAGTGTCGAATACCAATCGGTAAGTGCCGCGCTCGATCGGCTCACCCACCAGAAAGAAAGGCTTTACGCGCCCGTCGGTGTCGGTCGAGGCGTGACTAAGCTCGGTCCAGCTTTCATCCGTGTTTTGAATTGCAAGCGACACAGCAACGCCACTGGCCGGCGCGCCGCGCGCGATGTCGAGAATGTGCGTCGAGATGGTGCTCATGGATTCGTCAGTGGTCAGTTGGATTCCAAGCGCCGTCAGTTTACCAAACAACTGACCACGGACAACGAGCTAAACTCCAACCAGCTTCTGCAAACGCAATTCGGTAATCTTTGCTTGTTCAGCAGCGGCAACGCGCAATTCTTCATCCCTGTCATTTTCTAAACGACTGCTAAGAATTGCCAGCATCTCCTCAGAACTCTTGCCGCTGGCGCAGACAATAAAGATGTAGCCAAACTTGTCTTCGTATTTCTGGTTGAGCTCGGCAAGCATGGCCAGGCTGCTGCTTGCGGCGTCACCGATGCCGGCTTGTTCCACCGCGGACCATTCTTTCGACTGGTCGGAAGTTGCGGCGGCCGCTTTCTGCTCGCCGATTTTTGGATGACTAAGAAAAGCTTCCAGCCAATCATCTTGATCGAGCGACCACCAAACGCGATCTGCTTTGGCGATTAAGTCGTCAAGACTGTCAAACGGCCGCTCAGCACACAGGCGTTCGGCCCAGCGTTTAGAGCCACAGCATTTAAGGAATTCGCTTTCGGCTT